>CAYVFB010000004.1:3223-8953 GCA_964450305.1 uncultured Ruminiclostridium sp. | reverse complement strand
ACTGTCACATCCTGGTTTGTGGGGCCTGTTTCGGATATTGCAATTCCCACGTCATAGAAGCTTTCATAAGCGCTGACCATGATGTTCTCCGAATAATTCGCACCAAAGATATCGGTGTATTGGATCGTATAATTATCGTTTTCATAAATGGGCACATGCTTCTTCTCCGGCTCATAGACAGGGGTGGAAGCGCTTTCCGCCGGATCTGTCAGGATGACCGGAGCCGTGAAGGTGGCCTTGAATCCATCGTTCGTATGATATGCTCCCGAAGCATAGGCCGGTTGTGTGTTCGCGGCAGATATGGGAAAGCTTTGCTCTGCCGAACGGTTCCCGGCCGTGTCCACGGCATACAGGGTAACGGTTCGGGGTATCGTGGCGCCGTTTCCGGCGGATGAGTCATATTTGAACACACCCTCCACCGTGATGGTCTTTTTGCCTGCCGCCGCCTCGGTAACTGTCCTGTAGATTCCGCTATCATTGGTCATGGTCGCACGCCATATGCCGTCGCTTCCACCGTCCGCCTCAGGTACTCTGAACTCTACATCCGCTCCACCGACCGTATCAAAGCCCAGCAGGCTGTTGTAATCGTCGTCAAAGCTGATGACCAGGCCTCCTGCGTTTTCATCGGTGATTTCACCCGTAAAGACAAACCTGTTGCCGGAGGAGTTGTTGTCAACATCCAGAACAGGAGCCGTTTTGTCTATTTCCAGCGTCTGTGAAACAACGGCATCATTGTGGTATTTGTCGTATGCCGCAAAGTGATATGTGCCACTTTCGCCGATAACCGGTTCGCTGCCCTGTGTGAATCCCACCGGTGCGTCGCCCTGCTTTGCGTAAATAAGCTTCAGCACTTCGGGGGCGCTGTGGATGCTTGCCAGCTCGCCAACTGCCGTTATGACGTTTCCGGTATCAGGGTCAGGTGTAAAAGTCATATCAAAAGCAGGGCTTTCTCCGCAGGTCCTCACAGTCAGAATTTGCACCGGGGTGGTATAGGGTATATATTCGGTCACTAAATTGCCTGATCCGTCCACCGTCATTTTCTTGTCGGCAGATGAGGCCATGAATTGATAGCATAAGTCTCCGCCGCCCGCCCCGGCAAGCGCTATCAGCTCATCAGAAGAGAATATATATTCGCCTGTATCATCGGCTAAATCTTCATAAACCAGCTCCCTCCAGCCGCTGGAACCGGCAGGGTTGTCTTTATTCCATACCTTTACATAAGCATGGGTATAATGCGCTTTATCATTCGTTCCCATCACGGAGCTTTCATGCCAGAGGAAGATAGGCGCGTAATCCGCTTCCAGAAGGACGTTGGTATCAACCGTCGTGCTTAGGAATATTTCATATGGCCTCACTCCGGGGGAAAGCTGGAATTCAGTTTTGACAGGGACAGGAACTCCACCAAAATCAATTTCGCTTTCTATCGTTTTTACGCCAAATGAATCGATGGTCTCCCTGTCAACACAGATGCCCGTATAACCGTTTGCAGACAGGGCATTGACGTCCAGTGAGCCGTAGTCGTCATAACCATAAACGGATTCCCCGGGGAACGACTTGCGGTCAATGAACACCTGCGGATGGTAATGCCCCGAATAGTTGGCTGCGCCCGCCGGTATTTGCACCACCTGGCTTGCGGCAGCCTTAAGCGGAGCCTTGTATACGCTTACAGGGTCGCCACCAAATGGGGGATCATAGAGTAGTTCAAAAAAGGTTTTTTCACTTTCAAAATCAACATCGGCGATCCCGTAGCCGGCCGCTTTAACATTGTCGATTTCCACCTTGAAATTGATGCCGTCAAGGCTGCGGAGCACCTGGGGCTCATTGTTGACAAGGCCCGCCGGCGCATATTCATGGTTGATGCCCATGGTCAGGCGATCATGGCTTTCGGGCATTCCATCGTCGGTCATGGGGGTGATGGTGATGTCATGGACAACTTCATAGCCTGTCTCGCAGATGAAATTGAAGGATTGGTTCATTTCAACAACATTCGCGGTGTTGGGGATGATCAACTGGATGTCATCAGCGTCAAGTTCATTGGTTATAAGCTGCAGCTGTTCTTTATCAGCCGCAATGAACCTGACATTCACCGGAGCATAGCTGTTGTTGAACAGCCCGGACAATTCCCTCTGCGTTGAGCCCACATTGTCGATATCACCTATCCACTCTCCAAGATCCTCCAACTGGTCTATTACGATTGAATGATAAACATCCTCGGTGACGGTACACCGTCTCCAATAGGCAAAATAATCGGATGGTTGGATTGCAGCATCATCAGCTCCGGTAGAAGCAGCTATTATGGCATTTTCATCGGGAATCCCGAAAATATCCTCGATGTCAGGAGGATTGCCGAATTGGGCATTGGTCGGCATGAAACCATTCTTCACCCAGTATTCGTTCCCGGCGCCTTCACGTTTTATCATGGTAATTGCGGTGACACCGACAGGAGCACCCGGCGCTTCCCCGCCGTCAGGCTCCCTGAATATGACGCTGTGCTTTTCCAGGACGTCCTCCGGGTTTGTAACGAACTCAAGCTTATACTTTGGTTTTGTAAGGTCATAATCGAAATCAAAGGATTCGACCGTAACGCTGCCATCATCATTTTCTGATTTTATATACAGGTCATAGCGATGATGAACATCCGGAGGCAGATTGTCCAATACGATGCTGAAGCTCTTGCTTTTCGCATTCCCTGTGTTGTCACCCGTTATGTCGGTCCACCCGTCCTCTATGGGTGTGACGCCGTCATTCACCCACTGGAGCCATACGGAACCGGCCATCTCTTTGATATCCCTGATGCTGATTTCCGCAGTGATTTCTCCTTCCTGAGCAGCACTGTCAAAGGAATTGGAATAGCCCTCCAGCTTCATCCTGGGCCCTATATTATCGTAGACATAATCCAGCGGGAACCTGACCGTATCTGTATTCCCCGCATGATCCACAGGCTTGACGACAAGCTCGGTGTCAAGCAGGCTGTAATCCATACCGCTGTCAAATCTTATGTGGATCACATTTCCCTCGCCGCCGTCGATCTGGGGTATGGGAATATCCTCCCATGTGGTCGCTGTTTTGTAATAGTCGTCTGCCGGAACGGCTATTCCGCCGATGCAGTATTTAAACTGATAGGTGGCCCGGTTCGGGTTGTTCACTTCGTTTTCCCATCTGAACACACCCTTCAGCCCGTTTGTTCCGCTGACATATTCGTCACCGCCGGGCCCTGTGACATCGGAAATGATCAGAGGGAAATAAAACTCACCGGAGCTGGCGCCGCCCGGATGGGACAGAGGGGTATAGCTGCCCCCGTTTTGCGCAACAGCTTCACCCGCAGCCACCGTGGGTGCGGTAATATCGAGCCACAGCTCTTGCTCAGGCATGATGCGGTCAGTTCCCTTGTTGATGAATTCCGTGTTTTCATTGTATGGGTTCCCCCGGCTGTCGGCCAGAACAAATGCCGGGTCGGTGGAATAAATCCTGTTGACGCCAATGGCCTGATCCCCTGCGGCAGGGTAAACCAAAGGCTCATCACCGGCCTGAATGGTATATTCGAAATAGAACTTTTTCCTGTCGTCGGGGTCGGTTTTTAAACCCGGCACCACTACAGTGTTTTCCGCGGAGTCCTTGATGTTCAACTGAACACTGAGCTTTCCAACGATGGCGTCGGTGATCTGGATGTAGTCGTTTCCGTTTTTCAATACCATTTCTTCATCAAATTGAACCCAGAAACCGTTCTTATCGCCCTCAGCTGTAAAGGTGTCGCCCCTGTCGGCAGTGTTGCGGGAATTTTTCAGAATTCGTTCGACCGTCACGGTATTAACGGATGGGGCTTTATTGTCCATATAACAATTGGAGTTAAAGCTGGTTCTGGATTTTACCTGATCTATCCCGTTTCCCGCCAGATCCACTACCAGGGACGAGGCTTTGTCCATATCGTCCTCTATAGCCTTGTCTGGCAAAGGGATAACCGTCGGATCCATATCACTAGGCTTCCTGTATAAAAGCTTCAGGTTAAACGCAGGTTCTGATCTGATCCATGTGGGCTGATTGCTGTAATCCACTTTATCCAGATAAAAATTGGTGGGCTCCTCTGCACTGTTAATGGTGAAATTTGAAGGTACGCGGTATTTAAAGGTAAGGGTGTCATTTTTGAGGCTTGCCAGATCCGCCACCGCGTAGATCCCGCCAATTTCCGCCTGGTTGGTGATGCGTTTCAGGGTGACATTCAGCTTCATGGCTTTTACGGGGTCTGTGACGGCATCTTCCGCAAAGCGGAGAGGCTCGTCGAACTTCAGATGGATATAGATGTCCTCTCCCGCGTGAAATTGCGTGAACACACTTGAAGCAGGATTGGCGTCCCTTGTGGTGTATATATCCCTGACAGCCGGGCCCTGCACATCCGCGAGCATGACTGCCATGGCGGAAATACTTGTTTCGCCGTCCGGGCAGCCCGCACCAATCAAATGCAGGTTCAGCCCCTGTGCTTCAAAGCCCGTCCCCACAGGTTCGAACTCGTAATTGTCGGTCATCATGACAGTTGAGGTGCTGTCCGAATCCAGCCCATAGGTGTGAAGCGCTTTTCCGAAGGACTGATGGGAATAGGGTGCGGAGCCTAGAATGATGTAGGGGTAGGATAGCCTTGTTTCAAAAAGATGATGCAGGATATCGATATGGCTGTTATTGGTCAGATTGGCCGAGTAAGCTGCGGCAATGTCTCCCTTCCGGGCCAGCATGCTTTCCTTTGTGTCGAAGAGAAGGGTATACCATGCGTTATACGAAAAACCCGAAACGGTGGTGTCAAAGCTCAAGGCCGCCGGTATGCCGGCCCCGCCATGCACCTTTGTGAACCTTTCGATGACATTGAAGATAGAATTCCCGGTATCTTCAATGAAATAACCGGGTTCAGCCTTCATCGCAGCGTTGAACAGCGCTTGCTCCAGATATTCCCTTTCATAAATTATTTCATCGGCCGCCCATACGGGCATGACAGGTATTTGCAGAATAAGTACGGAAATCAACAGCAAAACACTGAGCGCTCTTTTCTGTTTCATAACATACAACCCCCATTCCGCCGCCGTCAGCCGGCGGTACATCTATTACAAACATTTCCTGTTTTACCGCGACGTTGCGTCATAACCCATTTCCTTTTGCGATATATTCATTAAAAATTCCCTGCCGTGCCGCAGACGGCGTGTCACAACCCGGTTTCTTTTGCGGTATATTCATTAAAAATTCCCTGCCGTGCCGCAGACGGTGTGTCACAACCCATTTACTTTGCGGTATATTCATTAAAAACATTTCCTGCTCCTGCCTGATGGCTGCAATTCCCGTATGGTAAACAGAATGTCGTCCACCGTCAGCCGCACAGGACGCATGCCAAGCTCAACAACACCTACATCCTTCCAGCGGATCGCGTCTCCCTCCAGAACAAAATCCCTGAAGCGTTCAAGATCGTTCAGACTGTAATAAGGCATGGTTTGAATGAGCTCTTTCATGTCAAACAGTATTTTGTTGTTCCCCTCGAATTCCACCAGAAGCGTATAATCATCATTCGCAGTCGCCTTAAGGATTTTACTCATGCAATCACCCCTTACCATATGAGTCACTGGGACGGTTCCATTTGACTCAAATATACAATCGCCTCTTATTATGCATTTTCAAATAAACACCCTTACAGACAATTCTCCTGTTTCAGGCAATAAGAAACCAGTGTCAGTATATAGTGTATTTTGGAGATTT
>CAYVFB010000004.1:0-3123 GCA_964450305.1 uncultured Ruminiclostridium sp. | reverse complement strand
ATAGCCTCCTGTATTTTGCCCTGCAAAATATACAATCTGATGAGCGTGAACTTTGCACAAATCAGCATGCTCGTCTGGTTCATCAGCTGGGCTTTGTATATAGCCTTAAACCCATTCAGCTCGGCTTCCCGCAAGTCACCGGTTTCCAGGGCATATTCCGCCAGAGTGACGGAATCAAAGCCCATTCCGCAACCATCCGAAACCTCCGGAAATACAGGAAATCCTTCCTGCATGGTACGAATCAACTCACGCAGTTTTCCGGGCTCTTTATAATAAGCGTAGACAAAATGGGGGGATCCAAAGGTAGCTTCGCCGTCTCTCCTGATAATAATGGAGTTTTTTCCTTTCAGCAGCTGCTTCGCTTTGTTGCAGCACTCAATCATCGCATGAATGTCATTGAATGCGGCAAATATCAGCAATATCTGAATTTCCGCAAGTATCCGGTTTTTATATTCCGGATCGATGCCTTTCATGTCCAGCCAGGCCTTCTGAAACATCTTGAGCTGCTGCAGCCCGGTTTTAGCAGTTTCCACATCAAAATTCATAATTTGAAGGCATATATATTGCAGGTATGCGACAGGGTATGCGAAAAGCAATTCCTTCGGCGCATTCTCAAACATCTCCCGATAGCCTTCAAATTCCACAAGGGTCACCGTGATGTTGCTTTCCTGGTTCATCAGCATGAGGATATGCTCGGTGTCTCCCGCCCGATACAAATATTTATATGCGTCGGGATACCGGCGTTTAAGCAGGTACCATTCCCCAAGGCGCCTGTATAACCCTCTGATGTCTAGTTTCTCATAGGATTGCTTTTTTCTCAGAAAATCCAATAGAATATGATGTATTTTATAAATGCCGGCAGCTTCGTCATAATCAATAAAGGCATTTTCCATGTAGAGCTCTTTTAAAGATTGCTCAATGTCCGGCTGTTCCAGTACGAAGGATGCCTCCTCAGAGGTGAAGCTCTCCATGACCGCAAGCCTCTGAAGCAATTGCCTGGTTCCTTCGTCATAGGGCTTGTACAGATTGTTTTCCACCAGTTCGTCGATCGTGTTGCTGATACCTGCCTGAATGCCTTTTTTCAAGCCTATGATCAAAAGGTATATCATAGATATCCAACCGCCGCTATAACGGGTTACTTTTTCCAGCTCTTCAGGGGAGGGCGCATAATGCATAAATTTGAAGTACTGCTCGATCTCATCCCGCTCATACTTCAAGCTGTGAAGCGTCATTGTCGTACAAAGAGACGTCAGCTCTGCCAGCCGCAGGTTTTTCATATCCCGCATGATCAATACGATATGCAGGTTGGGTATCTGTTCCCTGACAATGGTGTTCAGCAGATTGATATTTTCAGGGCTGGAGGCAAGGTGGAAATCATCGATGACCAGTATGGTATCTTTTTTGTATTCAATTTCAGTGAGAATTTCAAGGACTTTTGCCTTTTGAGGGGCATCCGAGGGATATCCAAAGCTTTTCAGCTGTTCGCCCAGGCTTTTATTGACCATTTCAATCTGTCTGGTAAGCCTGTCCCAGAAGAATGACATGGAACCATCCGAAGCAGCAAGGGATACCCATATATTCTTTGTTTTTCCGGACCTGAGAAATTCGCGCACGGCAGTAGTCTTGCCGTATCCCATAGGCGCAGCTACTATAAACAGCGGATACTCATAGATACCTGCAAGAAGCTTGTTTATGCGTCCCCTGACAAGAATACGCTCCTTCACAGGAGGAATGGAAGACATGACAGCTACCTCCTATGATTGTATATACAAAATTCTATATCATACCAGGAAATATTACAAGAGCCGTCACCATGGCACATCGCAGTACCGGTTCTTCAGGATTTCCAGTTGATTGAATTCTTTAAGCCTGTACTTAAACAACCCCCCACGGATCAATATTTCGGATGATTTTTATTCACTTTTCGTATATAATCATATCATATTACAGAAACCGGATATGCCGTAAATTCGCCGTAATGAATAAGCAAAGGATGATGGGAATGGATATAAAGCCGATTCGCTCCAAATGGAAGGGTACCATGACCGATCGGGAGAGGTTCAATAACCAGATGCACTACAAGCCCATAGATCGCTGTTTTAACATGGAATTTGGCTACTGGGATGAAAACTTTACCACCTGGTCGATTTTTATGGAAAATGGCATCCGCAACAACCAGGAGGCCGATCTCTTTTTTAATTTTGACAGAATTCATATCCTCAGCGGAAACATCTGGATGTCTCCTCCCTTCCCAAACACGATTATCGGAGAAACCAATACGACAAAAGTCATCATGAATCATGACGGTTTGCTGGCAGAAATACCAAAAGACGCCCATGACACTATTCCGCATTTCCTGAAATCCTCGGTTGTTACACCGGAGGACTGGAAAAAATGCAAGGAAGAGCGTTTCAGAAGAGACGACCCTTCACGGAAGGTAGATGTCGAAAAACTGAAAAAGGTACATACACCCGACAGAGACTACCCCCTGGGTGTGGACTGCGGATCGATGATCGGAAAAATCCGTGACATGCTGACCTTTGAAGGCCTGGCTTATGCATGCTTCGATTATCCGGACATGGTGGAGGACATGGTGGAAGCCTGCTGTGTGCTGGCAGAGGATTTTCTGGATCAGGTACTGCCCCATTTTAATTTTGATTATGCCTGCGGCTGGGAAGATATTTGCTTCAAAAACGGCCCCATCGTCCGTGTGGATTTTTTCAAGGAAGTCGTCATGCCCCGATACAAGCGTATCAGCAAAAAGCTTCATGCTCACGGCATAGACCTGTGGTATACCGATTGTGACGGCGACGTGCGTCCCATTCTTCCATACCTTCTGGAAGGCGGCATCAATTGCCTTTTCCCCTTTGAAGTAAATGGCTGCGCACATCCGGCCGAGCTTCTCAGCCAGTATGGAAAAGAGCTGCGGATTATGGGTGGTTTTGATAAAATCCAGCTGGGCGGCGGAAGGGATGCCATCAAGGCCTACATGGAATCACTGGTTCCGCTGGTGGAACGGGGCGGCTACATACCATTCTGTGATCACCGCTGCCCACCGAATGTGAAACCTGAAGATTACCTGTTTTATCTGGATTTGAAGGAAAAAATGTTTGGGATGAGATA
>CAYVFB010000003.1:64071-77986 GCA_964450305.1 uncultured Ruminiclostridium sp. | reverse complement strand
CTTTGCGGAGGTGCCTGGTGAAGGCAGGTCGTTGGATTCGAATTGGTATTCTCGCAGCCCTCCTGGCAGGGCTTCTTTTTTTTATGACAAGGTATGTAAAGGTTTTTCTGCAGGCATTAATGCCACTGGGAATTGGAATTGTTGTTGCATACCTTCTTCTGCCTTTGGTTGAAGCACTCGACAGGATGAAGGTACCCAGAACGCTTGGTGTTGTCATATCCTTTGTACTCAGCCTTCTTATCATCCTCGTGATTTTGTTCTGGCTGGTTCCCATACTTGTTGACAACATAAAAGATCTCACTACAATACTTCCGGAGATGTTTGATGAACTCTTTCAAAACCTGAAAGGGTTTATCGAAAGGAATACTTCCTCAAGCTGGCAACAAGAACTGCTGAAAGAACTGGATAACAGCTTATCAAAAATACAGGGAAGGCTCACGCAGGCTATGATTGATTTTATTTCCACTCTGCCGGAAACAGTATCATTCATTTTAGATGTGCTGCTGGCATGGATATTGTCCTTTTATATTCTGAAAGACAAAGAACATCTTGTCAACAACATAAAGTATTTCTTCCCAAAATCAATCAGAGGAGAAATGGTTTGCTTCTTCCGGGATATTCATCAGGTTGTTTTACGGTTTATCCAGGGGCAGATCATCATAGCGATCATCATTTCAATCATTGAAACACTGGGGCTTATTCTTATCGGAATGCCTTATGCGCCGCTTCTTGGCTTTATTGGAGGGGTTTCCAACATCATACCCTACTTTGGTCCATATATCGGTGCCGTACCCGCACTGGCTGTTGCATTAACGATGTCACCCTGGATGGCACTATGGACAGCGATTGTTTTTCTGGTGGTGCAGCAAGTAGATAACATCTACCTGTCACCAAGAATTATGGAAGGGAAGCTTGGCCTGCATCCGGTCACTACGATACTGGCTGTCATTGTTGGCGGGAAGCTGTTCGGGATGCTGGGACTCCTGTTCAGCGTACCACTGGTGGCAATGCTGAAAATACTGCTAAAAAGGCTGTATCGGTTTGTATCGGGATAACTATTGGCCTGGCAGGCCGCCAAATCGAGTTCCCAGAATGCCTGAATAATTTATACGGCACTTGACGACTTTCAAAGGGTTTTAGTATACTTGAGAGAGCAAAATGCCAGAATAACCTAAAACCCTTCTGCTTTTTCAGGTTGGCTTTTGAAATGAGTTGAAATATATCACTGCGGACTGCCTGAATCGAGACAGAATGCAGTTGGACTGGAGTGAGGATTCATCATGCAAAAATTTGGATTAAACGAGTTGCGCGAAAAATATCTCTCTTTCTTTGAAAGCAAAGGGCATTTACGGTTGCCCAGCTTTTCGCTTGTACCGGTCAACGACCCCAGTATCCTTTTGATCAACGCCGGGATGACCCCCTTAAAGCCTTATTTCACCGGCCAGGAGGTTCCACCGTCCAAAAGGGTTACGACCTGCCAGAAATGTATCCGTACACCGGATATCGACAATGTGGGGAAAACCGCCCGACACGGCACCTTTTTTGAGATGCTTGGCAATTTCTCTTTTGGGGATTACTTTAAAAAGGAAGCGATTGCATGGGCGTGGGAATTTTTCACTGTGGTGCTGGGCATTCCGGCAGAAAAGCTAAATGTTTCAGTTTATCTGGAAGATGATGAAGCCTACGATATTTGGAACAAGGATGTTGGTCTGCCTGAAAGCAGAATTTTCAGAATGGGCAAGGAAGACAACTTCTGGGAGCATGGCATCGGCCCCTGTGGTCCTTGTTCTGAAATCTACTTCGACCGCGGACCAGAGAAGGGCTGCGGCAAGGAAAGCTGCACCGTCGGATGCGATTGCGACCGTCATGTCGAGATATGGAACCTGGTGTTTACGCAGTTCGAACGTCAGAAGGACATGACGTATATACCACTTAAATCAAAGAATATTGACACCGGAATGGGGCTCGAACGACTTGCCTGTGTTATGCAGCAGGTGGACAATCTTTTTGAGGTGGACACCATTCGCTCGGTTCTTGATCAGGTATGTGAATTTGCTGCAGTTGAATATGGCAGCGACAAGAAAAAGGATGTTTCAATCCGCGTCATTACGGATCATTGCAGAAGCGCATCCATGATGATCTCCGATGGTGTTCTGCCGTCCAACGAAGGCCGCGGGTATGTTTTAAGAAGGTTAATCCGTCGTGCCGCGCGGCATGGAAGGCTTCTGGGAATCAAAGAAACCTTCCTGGCAAAGCTGGCCGATACGGTGATCAATACCTCCATGGGCGCTTACCCGCATATGGAAGAAAAACGGGATTATATTAAAAAGGTCATCTCTATCGAGGAAGAAAAATTTTATGCTACCGTAGACCAGGGAATGACCATTCTGGATCAATATATTGTACAGGTCAGGCAAAATGGGAACAATACCCTCACCGGCGATATGGTTTTCAGGCTTCATGATACCTATGGTTTCCCGGTGGATTTAACGAGGGAAATCGCCCAGGAGAACGGCATACAGGTGGACGAGGAAGGCTTTATGGCGGAAATGAAGCAACAGAAGGCAAAAGCCCGTGAAGCACACCTGAAAAAGGAAGGCTCTGCCTGGGAAAAGGATCTCTTTACCGGCGAACACAAGCTTTTCACCACCGAGTTTACGGGTTATGAAGAGGTTGAAACCAGTGCGAACGCGAAGTTTATTGTTTTAGATGGCCAGCTTTCCGAATCTGCGCAGATGGATGATGAGATTGCGCTGGTGCTTGATAAAACACCTTTCTATGCCGAAAGCGGCGGACAGGTTGGAGACACTGGTATCATCACCGGGAAGAATTTTACCATGCAGGTTACCGACTGTAAGAAAACTGCCGACGGGAAGGTCCTTCATCTGGGAAGGATCGACAACGGTATGGTTCAAGTGGGTGAAACGGTTACGGCCAGTATCGATGTAAAGAAAAGAAAGAGTACGGCAAGAAACCATACCACCACCCATATCCTTCAAAGGGCTTTGAAAAATGTTCTGGGGGATCATATCCATCAATCAGGGTCCTTTGTATCGCCGGATCGGCTGCGCTTTGACTTCACCCATTTCTCAGCATTAACCTCCGAGCAGATCGAAGCCGTTGAGCAGCAGATCAACGAAGTTATTTTGGCGGATTACCCTGTCACCACACGGGTTATGGCTGTTAATGAGGCGAAAAGCGAAGGTGCCGAAGCTTTGTTCGGTGAAAAGTACGGGGACATGGTGCGCGTTGTTTCGGTTGGTGATTACAGCAAGGAGCTGTGCGGAGGCACCCATATCAAGGCATCGGGTGAGGCCGGGTTGATAAAAATTCTCTCTGACAGCGGAATAGCCGCCGGTGTCAGGCGTATAGAAGCCTTAACCGGGACGGGCGCAATTTCGTGGTACAAGGAGAAGGAAAAGCTATTACAATCAGTTTCTCAAGCTGTAAAAGCTTCGTCGGATGAAGCACCCGCAAAGGTTGTTAGCCTGAATGATGAGCTGCGCAGCCTGCGTAAGGAACTGGAAGCTTTAAAGACTAAAATGGTCAACAGTTCGCTGGATGACATCCTGAATAAGGTACAGGAAATCGCCGGGATAAAGGTACTTTGTGCCAGAATGGATCAGTTGGATATGAACGGGCTTCGCAATACCTCCGATACGCTGAAAAACAAGCTGGGTGATTCCGTTGTGGTTTTAGCCTCAGGTTTGGACGGCAAAGTCAACATTATTGTTTCGGCCTCAAAGGAGGCAGTCAGCCGGGGAATTCACTGCGGAAAGATCATTGCTGAGGCTGCAAAGGCTGCAGGCGGCGGTGGAGGCGGAAGGCCCGACATGGCTCAGGCCGGCGGAAAAGATGTTTCCGGTATTGACAGGGCTCTGGAGATTGCCTTGAAGATGGTCCAGGCTGCTTTGCAAAAATAATGGAAGTGAAAGCGAACACAGAAATGACATTTCGGCAGTCATCAATGTGTCAGTCCACAATGAACCTGAAGTGTTATGAGCAAAATGAACAGAATAATCTGTTAACAGAACCGTTTCCGATGGTACAAGGAGGGAATAGATATGGCGGATTGTATTTTTTGTAAGATCATTGAAGGAATAATCCCATCCACAAAGGTATACGAGGATGACGATGTTCTTGCATTTGAGGACATTCATCCTGCGGCACCGGTTCATGTGCTGGTGGTTCCGAAGAAGCATATTGAGAGCCTTGAAGCATTGAACCAGGATAATGTTGGAATTGTAACAAAGGTTCATTTGGCTATACAGAAAGTTGCCGGCACTAAAAAAATCAATGCCAAAGGCTACCGTGTCATCGTGAACTGCGGGAAGGACGGAGGACAAACCGTTCCGCACCTGCATTATCATGTGCTTGGAGGAACAGTCTTCACTGAAAAGATCATATGATGGTAGTAAGTGAAGAAAAAGGTTGACGGAGTTTGCAGCACTATTATATAATAAGATATGTGCTTTGTGCGAAGCTTGTTTAGCGATGCACGACGGAATAAATTCCCCGGCACGACTGTATGATACAGAGGGGAGGGATATATGTGTCCGAAATCAGAGTAAAAGAAAATGAGTCCCTTGATAGTGCGCTCAGGAGGTTTAAGCGTCAATGCGCAAAGTCAGGTGTTCTTGCAGAGGTCAGAAAAAGAGAGCATTACCTGAAACCCAGTGTGAAGCGGAAAAAGAAGTCCGAAGCTGCAAGAAAGAGAAAGACAAAATAAGGTGCAGGCATTGACAAAGGCTCTCCAAAAAGCATTACAGTGCATGCATTTCAGGCATAAGCCTGAGCACTAAGGGATGACCCTTAGCATTTTGGAAACTAAAAGCCCGAAGCTAGCCTTCGGGCTTTTTGCATGGCATTTACACCGGGGACAGGTTCCTGTGTAAAAACAGGACCGGGGTCGTGATTCCTTGGTTAAGTGAAATCCGGGAAAATATCCAGGTTCCTGTATGTAGCTTTTGCATGAAATCCAGGAACGGTATCCAGGTTCCTGTATACAACTTATGCATGAAACCCGGTAACGGTATCCAATTTCATGTATACAACTTGTGCATGAAACCCGGGAACGGTATTCAGGTTCCTGTATACAACTTGTGCATAAAACTCAGGAACTGTATTCAATTTCTCGTATACAACTTGTATATGGAACGAAGCAAAGGGTTCATGATAAAATAGTACAAGAAAATCAATCAGGCATGGGGACCCGGGTTTTATAGAAAATTTACATAGGAACCTGTCCCCAATGTAAATCGCCCCATGTAAGTGGAGGTTATATGATAGAAGATTTTTATTTGGGCAACAAAACCCTGTGGGTATATGAACAGTCCGAAACAGCCGGGGAAAACGCGAAAAACATACAGGAGCAATTAAATATTCCCCCTCTTTTATCGAAGGTTCTGGCGAAAAGAGGCTTTTTTGAACCGGAGGAGATTCAGGCTTTTCTAAGACCCTCTATCAAAAACCTGCATGACCCGCTGCTGCTGCCCAGCATGGAAACTGCCACAGCCCGAATCCTGGATGCGTGCAAAGCGGGGGAAAAGATAATCATCTATGGGGATTACGATGTGGATGGCATCACCGCAACATCCATTTTGCATCAGTTCTTCCAATCCATCGGCATGGATGTTTCATTTTATATACCCGATCGCATGGATGAAGGCTATGGCATCTCCGAAGCGGCAGTCACCTTTTTGCTGTCAAATCCTTTCGACCTGATGATCACAGTGGACTGCGGCATTTCAGCCAGAGACAGGCTGGAGCAGCTTCAACAGGGCCTTTCCGCGCAAAACCGTAAAATGGATATCATTATCACCGATCACCACCAACCGAACCCCGACAGCCTTCCACAAGCACTGGCCGTTGTGAATCCCCATCTTGAAAATAACAGCTATCCTTTCACCAAATTGTGTGGGGCCGGGATCGCATTCAAGCTGGTGCAGGCCCTGTGTATTCGGCTGGACCTTGCCGACAGATATCTGGAGTACGTTGATTTGGCCGCACTGGGAACGGTTGCCGATATTGTAGAGCTGTCCGGTGAAAACAGAATTATCGTTTGGGCCGGGCTGAAAAAAATTCAAAGACGTCCCAATGCAGGTATACAGGCGCTGCTGAAGGTATCCGAAGTAAATGGCCGGGAGATTGACACCTGGCTGTTGGGCTTTGTTCTGGCCCCAAGAATCAATGCCGCCGGGCGGATGGGGGATGCCTCACGCGGGGTTCAACTGTTTACTGCAACCGATCCAGCAACAGCAGAAAGCATTGCCAGGCAAATGCATCAGGACAATGTATTGCGTCAGAAAACCCAGGAAGATATCCTGCAAAAAGCCATCGAGGTTATTGAAGCCGATTCATCCTTTAAGGACGATAAAGTGATTGTTGTCCATGGGGATGGCTGGCACCATGGCGTTATTGGTATTGTCGCCTCAATGCTGACCGAGCAGTATTTCAAACCATGCTTTGTTCTTTCTGTACAGGGAGAAACCGCGATCGGATCGGCCAGAAGCATTGAGGGCTTTCATATTTATTCAGCGATGGAGCATTGCGGGGAACTGCTTGTCAAATACGGCGGTCATGAGCAGGCCGGCGGTTTGACCATAAAAACTTCTGATATCCCGCGTTTCAAACAGAGAATAAACACTTTTGCCGCTTTAACCTTTGCAAAGAACCCTGCGCAGCACAGAATAAAAATCGATGCACAAGCCCGTGTTGAAGATATAAAGCTGCAGACAGTTGAAGCGCTGCAAGCCTTGGCTCCCTTTGGAGAAGGAAATGACAGCCCGGTTTTCAGGCTGAACCAGGTGACCGTGCTGCAAAAAAAACGCATGGGAGCATCTGGTGCTCACCTGCGCCTTGTGGTAGGGAATGAAAATGAACAGGTTCAGGCTGTCGCTTTTCGCAAAGGGGAGCTGGAACCGTACATAGAATTGAATGGAAAGCTGGATCTGCTGGTTACACCGAACATTAACGAATACATGGGGAAAAGAAGCGTTCAGCTGATGGTAAAGGCCATTCGCGTACCCGAAGCTGAAATCACCAGAAACCAGGCATTGGCGGAGGCCGCTGAAAAGGTGGAATGTCTTGATTATGACGAGGAATGGATTTATAATGGGATTAATACTCACAGGGTAAGGCCTGATGATATCAAGCTTTCCAGGGATGATCTGGCGGTTTTGTATCGGCACCTTCAAACGCTCGGAAGCCAAACACTCAACCGCGGGCAGCTGTTCCATCTTTCGCGGCAGCTTAGCATGGGCAAGGTCAGGATGAATTATTTCAAGCTGTTATCCGGAATGTTTATTTTTGATGAACTGGATATCATCCGTTTTGCCTGTACCGAAAAAGGCGATTACGATCTGAAGTTGACCGAGATCCTTGAAAAAGCATCTTTGGAGGATTCGCAGCTGTATTCATTTTTACAGACGCTGCAACAGGTGGTAGAATGACGGTGATTTCATGATTAAAGAGTACAAAAGGTTGCTGGAAAAACTGGACTCAACCGGAAAAGAGTATAACAGAGAGCTGATCGACAAAGCCTACCACTTTGCGAAGGAAGCCCATGAAGGGCAGAAAAGAAGCTCGGGTGAGCCTTTTGTAACCCATCCGTTACAGGTGGCCTGTATTCTTGCTGAAATGGAAATGGACACCACTACCATCGTGGCCGGCATGCTGCACGATACCGTTGAAGATACAGATCTGACCTATGAAAAAACACTGAAGCACTTTGGTGAAGAGGTTGCGAACCTGGTGGATGGGGTAACGAAGCTGACAAAGCTGCCCTACACCAACAAGCAGGAGATTCAGGCTGAAAACTTCCGGAAAATGTTTTTGGCCATGTCCAAGGATATCCGGGTGATCATCATCAAGCTGGCCGACCGTTTGCACAACATGAGAACACTGAAGTTCAAGCCCCGGGACAAGCAACTGGAGACCGCCCGGGAAACCATTGACATCTATGCGCCCCTGGCACATCGCCTGGGGATTTATAAGATCAAATGGGAATTGGAGGATCTGTGCTTCCGATATCTCGATGAAAAGGCCTATTACGACCTTGTGGAAAAAATCGCCAAGAAACGTAAGGAACGAGAGGAATACATCGCCAGGATCATCGAAACCGTAGCAGAAAAGTCAAGGGAATTG
Source organism: uncultured Ruminiclostridium sp. (assembly GCA_964450305.1). Lineage (GTDB taxonomy): Bacteria > Bacillota > Clostridia > DSM-8532 > DSM-8532 > JAAYJG01. Next base: position 69,841 of record CAYVFB010000003.1, on the reverse strand, counting down.
GGGATACAAACCCAAATCGACGGGCGTCCAAAGCATTTCTACAGCATCTACAACAAAATGAAAAACCAGAACAAGGATCTGGATCAGATATTTGACCTGTTCGCCATTCGGGTGATAGTGGATTCAGTGAAGGACTGCTATGCCGTGCTTGGCCTGGTGCATGAACTATACAAGCCAATGCCTGGCAGGTTCAAGGACTACATTTCCATGCCCAAACCGAATATGTACCAATCCCTGCACTCTACGCTGATTGGCCATGAAGGCATCCCCTTCGAGGTACAGATCAGAACCTGGGAAATGCACAAGGTTGCAGAGGTTGGTATCGCCGCTCACTACAAATACAAGGAAGGCCCAAAGCAGGTAGATGAGTTGGACGGCAAGCTGTCCTGGCTTCGACAGCTTCTGGACTGGCAGAAGGAAACACAGGATCCCGATGAGTTCATGGAGAACTTGAAGATCGACCTGTTCACCGATGAGGTCTTTGTTTTTACGCCCAAAGGAGATGTCAAAAGCCTGAAGGCAGGTTCAAACTCCATTGATTTTGCCTATTCGATCCACAGCGCCATCGGAAACAGGATGATCGGCGCAAAGGTGAACGGAAAAATTGAAACCCTGGATCATGAGCTTCAAAACGGGGATATCGTTGAGATCATCACATCATCAGCCAGTAAGGGACCCAGCAGGGACTGGCTGAAGAAGGTGAAGACATCCCAGGCCCGAAGCAAGATCAATCAATGGTTTAAAAAAGAGAGAAGAGAAGAAAATATAGAGCGAGGCCGGGAACTGCTGGAAAAAGAGATGAAGAAGCACGCAGTCAGCCCGCAGCAGCTTCTAAAGCAGGACTTAATCGATTTGGCGCTGAAGAAATATAATTTCCACGGAATCGATGAAATGTATGCGGCCATCGGCTTGGATGCAATTACCGCACGCAAGGTATTTACACGCCTGTATGAAGAATACAGGAAAACCCTGCCACCTGATGAACAAAAACAAATTCTCCTGGAAACCGGTAAAGAACCAGATAAGGCGAAGAAGAAAAAACAGCAACAAATTCCCGAAAGCGGTGTGATTGTCAAGGGCGTGGACAATTGCCTGGTTCGGCTGTCCAAATGCTGCAACCCTGTACCCGGGGATAGCATTATCGGCTACATCACCCGGGGCAGAGGCGTATCCGTTCACCGTAATGACTGCGTTAATGTAGTCAATGCCATCGACGGAGATACCCGGCTTATCGAAGTCAGCTGGTATAAGGGAAAAGCAGCCTCCTATCAGGCTGAGCTGTCCATCAAGGCCCATGATCGCACACAGATTCTGATGGAAATCACCAATGTCATCGGCGATGCCCGAATCCCGCTGAAGGCCATTAATGCCCGGACCACCAGGGACAATGTGGCGATGATGAATTTAACAGTGGAAATTACCGACACTGAACAGCTTGAAAGAATTATTAACCGTATCCGGAGGGTTCCGGATGTGTTTGAAATTACACGAAATAATAAGTAATATAATGGGCCAGGGGGACAGGTCCCTTGGTCAAATGAAAGTTGAGTAAAAAATAGATTTTTCAATCCACCACCGGGTTGCAGGAAGTTCACAAGACATTCGCGCGGTGGAGGGGTTCAGCCCGGTAAAAACAGTAATAAACAAGCGGCGTGCCCCTTGAGGGCGGGAGTGATCAATGCGTGCAGTTGTACAACGTGTTTCACAGTCAAAGGTTGTTGTGGACGGTCAAACTACGGGAAGCATTCAAAAAGGCCTGATGGTTCTGTTGGGTGTTGGCAGGGACGATACCCTGAAGGATGTAGAGTTCCTGGCAAACAAAGTGGCCAACCTGAGAATTTTTGAAGATGATAACGAGAAAATGAACCTGTCGGTAAAGGACGTCAAGGGAGAAATTCTTGTGGTATCTCAGTTTACACTTTATGGGGACTGCCGGAAGGGCTTTCGCCCCAGCTTTACCGACGCGGCGCCGCCACAGGAGGCCAACCGGTTGTATGAGGAGTTTATAAGCTATTTGCGCGATAAGCATGGGATGAAGGTAGAAACCGGCATTTTCCAGGCATCGATGCAGGTTGAGATACACAACGAAGGGCCGGTTACGATCCTGCTTGAAAGCAGGAAATAGCGGTCACGGAGGTCGATCATGCAGATCCAATGTATTTCTCATGGCCTGGTTCAATCCAATGTCTATATCGTATCCAATGAGGGGCAGGCGGTGATCATCGACTGCGGGTGTACACCGGACAGTATACTTACCTACACTGAAAAAAAAGGTCTGGAGCCGAAACAGGTCATTCTAACCCACGGTCATTTTGATCATATCTATTATGTGGATGCGCTCAGGCAGAAGGCCAATGTTCAGGTTTCCATCCACGAGCAGGATGCCAGAAGCTTTTTCGATCCGTATTATAATGGACTTGCCCTTTTCCCGTTGAAGGGAAACATTGCATTCAAGCCTGCCGATCGCCTTTTGCAAGATGGAGACATCCTTGAATGTGCTGGCCTTACATTCCATATCATCCATACCCCCGGCCATTCGAAGGGGTGTATCTGCATTCATGTGGGGGATGCGCTTTTTACAGGAGATACGTTGTTTCAAAATTCTATCGGCAGAACAGATTTGCCGGGAGGATCGATGGACGAGATCCTTAACGCTATCCGGGATAAGTTGTTTTGCCTTCCGGATGAAACAGTTGTTTACCCCGGACATGGCCCTCATAGCACCATCGGGTTTGAAAAGCGGAATAACCCATATTTTTAGAAGGTAAACAGGGAAAGACCTTTAGTTCATAAAATGGTAATATATGTTATTCATAGCGGTGAAGAATCGTATACGCCATCGTTCCTGAAAAGACTGCATGATGGACGTCAATAATCAGTCCATATCGCCTGAAATAACAGCTAATGATTTGGGAGAAGCCATGTTCTGTATACATCTGGATGAACGGTATCGCGCAGATTGCAATGAGCTCGTGAAGCTTTTTCTGCCCGAAAATTCATATCAATATGTTGAGAAGGATCTTATGTTGGCCTGCTGTGAATACGCCCTACGGTTTGCAACACGACAGGATGGTGATGAAAGCTTTCTTCAGGGAAGCCTGAGCCGGAACAGCCAGGTTTTATTTTGCGATGAAACCCCGGTTCTCCATGAAAAAGCAGATCCCCACAAGGATCTGAAAACGCCGCTGAAGCTTTTAATTTACAGCCTTCTGAGTCAATTCACCGAAAAGACCCTTCCGTGGGGAGCTCTAACCGGTATTCGCCCGGTCAAGATCATCCACTCTCTGATTTCACAAGGGAAGTCAATGGAAACCATTTCACAAAGAATGCAGGGATATTATCGTGTATCGGAGGAAAAAACCAGGCTTGCCGTCGAGGTAGCCCTGAACGAACAAAAATACCTTTTGGTTCCGCGCAAATCTGTCAGCGTCTACATCGGAATACCGTTTTGCACCAGCAGGTGCCTGTATTGTTCATTCCCTTCGGTTGCGACGAAACATTGCGCAGGGCTAACTTCCGAATACCTGAAGGTGTTGGAGAAAGAGATCCGATGGACATCAAATTGGCTGAAAAAACAGGGTGTTCTTTTGGATACGTTATATATCGGGGGCGGAACGCCCACAGCGCTTTGCGAAACAGAGTTTGCGCAGCTGCTGGAAACACTTGTTCCCATTCTGCCCATGAATTCGGTTCGCGAGTATACCGTGGAGGCCGGGCGGCCTGATACGATTACCCGACAAAAGCTTCAGCGTATGAAAAAAGCAGGAGTTTCACGTATTAGCATAAACCCGCAAACCATGCATGACAAAACCCTGGACTTAATTGGCCGGAACCACACGGTCAAACAGTTTTCAGATGCTTTTAAAATGGCAAGGGAAGAGGGCTTTGGGAATATCAATTGCGATTTAATTGCCGGCTTACCATCTGAAACCACGGAGGACTTCCGAGGCACTATCGAACAAATCACAAAGTTAAACCCCGAAAGCATTACCGTTCATACCATGTCTTTCAAAAGAGCGTCCAGGCTGCAAGAGGAGAAGGATAACTTTGCAAGAACCGACGATGATATGGTTGCCGCGATGGTCGAACTGGCACGGACGTCCTTACGGGAAGCAGGGCAGAGGCCCTATTACCTTTACCGGCAGAAAAATATATTGGCCAACCTTGAAAATGTGGGCTATGCGAAACCAGGGTTTGAAGGCATCTATAACATCCTGATCATGGAGGAAATTCAAAGCATTCTGGCCCTGGGGGCAGGGGCTACCTCCAAAATTGTTTTTCCGGATAACAGAATCGAAAGAATTTTTAATGTCAAAAATGTCGAGCAATACATTCAACGCATCGATGAGATGCTGGAAAGAAAAGCTCGCATGCTGGAATCATGATAAGATGTTAGGACGTATTCACAACAAGATGTCATGAATATTGTTTCTGAGGTTTCTACTGAAGCGAATAGGCTATTGTCACTTGGCCGGTAAGTCTTAACAACGAATCGGCTCAAATCCTGAATAAACATATTTCTATTTTACCGCTTTTTTATTGCCTTTTAATACAGTGATTTGGACGTCCTGGCTATCCACTTTTGCAGATAAGGCAGCTAACTGTGACTTGATGAACTCCTGCCCTTCGGTAAGCTGCCTGTAACCATCAAACAAGGAATCCAGCTTTTGTCCGTGGTCATTTTCAAGTTTGACAACTTGATTCCCTACAGTCTTGATTTCTGATTCAGCTTTATCAAACCGTTGGCTTGTTTCCTTCCTGAACTCTGAAAAATCACTGTACATCTTTGTTAAAAGCTCAAAGGTTTTATCTTCCATTCAAATCACCTCATTGTACCAATATTCTATCACATACGTAAATTCATATCATTAAGGATATTTCCATCTTTCAGTAATCACACAACCTGTGAATTTAACAATTTCATTACTTGTTATCCTTCCATTTTGATAAGGCGTCCGACAGCGCGGAATTGATGTTTTCACCCTGATCCTGTTGTTGCAGGAACCGGTTCACATCTCTTTTGTTCACCTGGGTAGATTTTCTTTCCTGAAAGCTTTGCAGCTTTTCACGATACCCACAGGCGCAATAGAAGGATTTGTTTTCACCTTCGCCCCGGATTTCCATCTTTTTATGGCACTGCGGGCACCGGGCGTTGGAAACCTGTGAAACCGTTTTACGGAAACCACATTCCCGGTCCGGGCATACCAGCATTTTACCGCGTTTACCATTCACCTCAAGAAGGTATTTGCCACATTGGCATTTTTCCCGGGTGATATTATCATGTTTATAGCTTTCGCTGCTGGCAATCACCTTTTGAACAAGCTTGGAGGCATATTGCTTCATTTCCCCCACGAATTGTTTCGGATCGGCCTTTCCCTTGCTGATAAAGGATAACTGCTGTTCCCATTTTCCCGTTAATTCAGGGGACTTTAAATCTTCGGGAACAAGCCCTGCCAGCTGTATTCCTTTTGATGTAGGGTAGATTTCCTTACCCTTGCGCTCAATATAAAAAACATTGAACAGCTTTTCAATGATATCCGCCCGGGTGGCCGGGGTTCCAAGACCGCTGGTGCTTTCAAGCGTTTCCCGCAGTGCCTTGTCTTCCACAAACTTTCCGGGATGCTCCATGGCGGAAAGCAATGTGGCTTCGGTGTAGCGGGCAGGCGGTTTTGTTTTGCCGCTGAACAGCTTCACTGGCTCCATTTTTGCTTTCAACCCCTTTTGAACCTCGGGAAGAGATTGTTCCCTGTCATCGCTGTCATCATCCTCG
>CAYVFB010000003.1:0-64061 GCA_964450305.1 uncultured Ruminiclostridium sp. | reverse complement strand
TTATCTGAAACCATCTCTGTTTCAATCAGCCCACAGCCCATGGATTTGACAATTTTCCCCCTTGCGGTAAAGGCTTCACCCACAGCGCATACCTTGACCGTGGTCTGCTCATATTCAAACGCAGGACTGAGAACAGCGAGAAAACGCTTAACGATCAGATCGTAAACATTACGTTCTTCGGAATTTAAGGCTGACAGATCTACATATTGCTCGGTGGGGATGATAGCATGGTGGTCGGTCACCTTGCTATTGTCAACAAAGCGCTTGGTGATAACAAGCTTCTGGGCAAGGATTTTCTGGGCTGCTTTGGCATATGGCCCTACAGCAATGCTTTTTAAACGCTCGGGCAGAGTAGGCACAATATCATCGGTAATATACCTGGAATCGGTTCTCGGATAAGTGACCAGCTTATGGGTTTCATAAAGCCGCTGCATGATATTCAGGGTTTGCTTTGCCGAATAGCCATACCTTCGGTTCGCATCCCGCTGAAGCTCGGTCAGATCATAGGCCAGTGGGGGAAGCTCCTTTTTGGCCTCCTTTTGAACATCCACAACCTCTCCGATCTGCCCGGTGACCTTTGCAACGATGGCTTCGGCGGCCTGTTTGTCAAAAAGCCTTGTCTGGTTGTTTTTATCTCGCCATTGCACAGTAAAGCCGTGGAACCCGCTTTGGATGGTCCAGAAATCCTTCGGCTTGAAATTGCGGATTTCATTCTCACGCTGCACAATCATTGCCAGCGTTGGGGTCTGAACCCTTCCGGCAGACAATTGGGCGTTATACTTACAGGTTAGTGCACGGGTGATATTCAGCCCCACCAGCCAGTCTGCCTCGGAACGACAAAGGGCTGAATAATACAGGTTTTCATAGTGGACAGCCGGTTTCAGGTTGTCGAAGCCTTCCCGGATGGATTTATCGGTTTGAGAGGAGATCCACAGTCGTTTGATGGGCTTTTTGAACCCGGCTTTTTGGATGATCCAGCGGGCAACCAATTCTCCTTCACGTCCTGCATCGGTTGCGATGACCAGCTCATCCACATCATTGCGCTGCATCAGGTTTTTTACGGCATTAAACTGCTTCGACGTTTCCTTGATGACCACCAGCTTCATTTTATCGGGCAGCATCGGAAGGTCTTCCAGCCTCCATTGCTTGTATTTATCGTTATAAGCATCGGGGTCGGCCAGAGTGACCAGATGCCCAAGAGCCCAGGTGACGATATACTTTGAACCGATCAGACAGCCGCTTCCGTTCTGGCTGCATTTTAAAACCTTTGCCAGATCCCTTGCGACGGATGGCTTTTCGGCCAATACCAAAATCTTTCCCATATCAGATTTCCTTTCAACTCGCTCTGCGCTGTGACATGTACGATGATTCGCAGCTTCTCTGTTATTATAACAACAGAAGCGATTGCATGCAAACAACAAGTACAGTCAGAATGTGTTTAAATGTTTTAAAGATGTGTCTTTGCCGCGATTTCTTCAGAATAAAAAAACAGGAAAAAACCTCATCGCAATGAAATTTGGCACCCGACATGTTCTGCTCCAACAAAGAAAAAACAACTTTGGTAAGGTGTTTAATGTTGATCAATGCAATGGATATCTTATACAATAGTGATATTATGATTGTTGGAAGAAGAGTGTTATAATGGGTTATGGCATTTACTTGTTCGATTTTGATTATACTCTGGCAGATGCAACCAACGGAATTGTTGAATCGGCGAACCATGCTTTACTGAAAATGGGTTTTCCCATGCCAGCCAGGGATGAGATCAGGCGCACAGTTGGCATGTCATTAAGTGATTCGTTTACTTTCCTGACAAAAAATGAGGAACCCGGGCTAAAAACAATGTATGTCAGGTTGTTTAAAGAAAAGGCCGATGAAGTGATGACACAGAACACGCAGTTATATCCGGAAACCATCCAGGTGTTAAACTATCTTCATTCAAAAGGGATTACAACAGGCATCGTAACAACGAAATATCGATACAGAATTGCTGAGATCCTTCAAAAATATCAGATATCTCACCTTGCTGATGTTATCGTTGGGGGTGATGACGTAAAAAAACCTAAACCTGACCCGGAAGCATTAATCAGGGCGATGGAACTGTTAAATGCCGCCAAAGAAAACGTTGTATATATCGGTGACAGCATGATTGATGCTGAAACAGCAAGCAGTGCCAATGTCGATTTCATCGCTGTCACGACAGGTACAACTGTAAAAGAGGATTTCCTTCAGTTCCCCCATATTGCCATTATTAACTCATTAACAAGCTTAATATCAATGGCTTAGGAGGAATTATTGCATAACCACCGTTACGACAGGATAAAACAGGCCATAACCAGGAATTCACAAAGAAGAGAGGTGTCCGAAATAATGAAAAAACTATTTCTCGCATCGTCTTTTGCACAGGTATCGAAACTCCTGGTAATGATGGTGAAGTTTCTTGTTATGAGAAAAAGCTGGTTAGCGGCAATGCTGGTTGTTGTCGTTTTGTCGGGCTGCGGCAATAAACTCCCAAACCCTGATTACCTCAGCGGAATTACTAATTCGGGTAAACCGGATTTTCATAAGCTTGAATATGAACAATCCGGTGAGTTTCATTTCATACTTGGATTTGGATATAACGCCAGAAACATCTTAAATACTTTTGAAGGCACATTTACGAAAGACCTGGTAAAAGGGTTTTCTACCATCCGTTTTCAACTATCCGATGAACAAGTGAATTTGATCGAAGAAAAATTCAGAGATATTGACATCCTCAGCTATCCGGAAGAGTTCAAGCCCGACCCGGTAAATCCAAAGGATAATAGAATTACAATAGTAATGCCCTATAATTCATATTACATAAGAGTTGAGTTGGATGAACAGATGAAGGAAATATTTTGGAAACATGAAAATGAAGCATATGACCACAAAGCCATCGCTTTAGAGGAACTGATACATGAAATTGAACAGATGGTGTACGAGCGGGATGAATACATAAAAATGCCGAAAGAAAAAGGCGGGTATGAGTAGAAAAGGCCAAAGATAAAACGAATAAAGCAGGGATAAACATGCAAAATTTAAGCTTGAGCGGTTACATCCGATTCATTTCCCTAACTGAAAATATTGCCTCCATGCCAGACCAATACCCCTTTTCACTGGATGCGGTAAAAAACCTCACGGAGTTGGAACTTCATCCAAAGGTGACCTTCCTGGTGGGGGAGAACGGCACCGGAAAATCCACCCTGCTGGAGGCTGTTGCTGTGGCCTTTGGTTTTAATGCAGAGGGAGGCACCCGCAATTTCAACTTTGCATCACGGGAAACCCACTCCTGCCTGAACCAATATATCAAGCTTGCCAAAGGTCCTTTCAGGCCTCGGGACGGTTTCTTTTTCAGGGCTGAAAGCTTTTATAATGTTGCGACTAACATTGATGATCTGGATAATACCCCTGCTTTTTCACCGCCATTGAAATATTCCTACGGTGGGGTTTCATTGCACGAAATGTCTCACGGAGAAAGCTTTTTTGCGGTTTTTCTGAATCGCTTTGGCGGGAATGGCTTGTACATACTGGACGAGCCTGAAGCGGCATTGTCACCGAACCGTCAGATGGCTATGATTTCAAGAATGCACCAGCTGGTGAACCAAAATTCACAGTTTATCATCGCAACCCATTCTCCAATCATCATGGCATACCCGGATGCTTTCATCTACAAGGTGGACGAGAGATATAAACGGGTGGAATATCAGGAAACAGAGCATTATCAGGTAACCCGGACTTTCTTGAATGATCCGGAGCGCATGCTGAATATCCTGATGAATGAAGACTGAGAGAAAAAAATAGACTCTGGGAACCGAAACCCATTTGATTCAATCAGACTCATAAAAGAGTCACCGCTGTTACATCTTTGTTGCAGCTTGAAAACGGGTTATGATATACTGAAAATAGTGCTATAAACAGATAATCTGTCAGAATTTTCAGATCATCAGAATGACTTTCGTAAGTCATAGATTACTTTCGATAAAAAGCAACAAAAAGCTTGAAGGGTGGTTCCGGTATGAAGAAGAATTTAGTTTTTGCAATCCTTGCCCCATGTATCCTCACGGTGGTGCTGATAATCATCATCACCATAGACAGTCGCAACGCGAGAAAACCTGTACCACCTGACGATCAAACAGAAGTGGCTGTGGTAGTTACGCCCACCAGTGAGCCTGAACCAACAATCACCGTTGCTCCAACCCTGGCGCAAGCCACACCCACACAAGCCCCGACAGAAGCCCCTGCAAAGGCTCCAACTGTCACTCCCACCCAGGCTCCGACGTCAACCCCAACCCCAACACCAACTGCGGAATCAATAGTAACCCCCTCTCCAACACCTGTGCAGGAAGCAACCGGGGATATCACCGATACACCGCAAAACCCTGAAGATACGGGCGAACTCACTGATCCCGGCTCTTTACCGGACACCGATACAACCGATATTTCGAGTACATATAATGCGCTTTTTACACAGCAGGGCGAGGAATATACGCTGATTGCCGACAGTATTTCCGGTGCATGGCTGTTTCTGAGAAACAGTGACAATTCTCTGCGACAGACAGAATTCAATTATGCCAAGGAATACGAGGAAGTTGGCAGTTTGGTTTACGGTCCTGTTCTTGCATATAAGAACAAAACATTTTTCTTCATGGCTGGTCTTCAGCTGGTCGCTTCCGACGGGCAAACCGAAACCGTCCTGTATACCTTTGCAAATCGATATCAGGAAGGTATTTCGGTGCTGAACGCCTTCACCCAGAGCGAAAACCGGTTCATGGCAGGTTCGCAGGAAACACTGGTGGTGGTCGACAGCAGAACGTTAGCGGTCGAAGAGTATACTCATGAGTATACAAATAATCATTTCGCATTATCCGATGAAGTCCTTTGCTTTAGCATACGACGCAGAATACCGGCCGGGCCGTATTTCAACATTTTATATTCCGCAAAGGGAGGCAATATCAAGCAGCTTGGCATGATAGGAGACATTGAAGCCTATGTTCTGGAAGGTGACACTGTTTCTATAAAAAGCAATGGAGAAATGTTCGAGATCAACATGAGCACCGAGGTGTTGACAGGCCCGAGGAAGCTTGAACGGGAATATACGCTGCACATGCCTGTATTCAGCTCGGGTTATGTGGGGGGGTTGTCCGAGATACGCTACATCAACTACAATGAGACCGATAAACCTGTTCAATCCATTCAGCTGCCTGGTTCCTGGGAGACGAAGTGCTACTATTTTACCTATTACAAAATCCCCTACTTATATAATTTTTATATTCAGGAAAAAGAAAGACTTCTGCCAGGTAAATTCGGGGAGTTTCTGGTGGCCGATACGTCGAGTTACCCGCTTGAGCAGTCCAAATACTTAAGCAACTCCACGGTAAAAGAGCAATTATTCTCCGGCAGGACCATATTGGGTGAAGGTGAAATTTTCCTTCTTGAGCGTTATGAAACAAATGCAAATAATGAGGAGATACTCTATGAAATCATCTATGCCTGGGTACCCATCCAGGGTCAGAGCCAGGCATATCAGTTCTATATTTATGTTCCCAGGGGTGAAGCCTATCAGGACTATCTGGTGCTGATGAAGCATTTTATTAAAGCCGAATAACTCAACTTTCACATAGTGTTTTGAGTGCTTGCTTTCACATTTGACTACCGAGGGCGGTGTGATATCACACCTGAACATATCGGTCTCAGTTCTCAAAACGGCACTCACCAGTTAAGCGTGAAAGTAGTGAATAAGTCAGTGATTTTAGAAGTGAGGTTTTCTGAACATTCAGAGAACCTCATTTTTTTTAGGATGCATCTTCAAAAAAGTCGAGTAAAATGGTCATCGCAACGCTATAATGAAAGTATCCTCCGGAGGAAAAAACGTGCAAGGGAGTTTGACATGTTTTACGATATTTTTGTAAAGTCGGTGGTAGCACTGATAGAAAACCATATCCATGAAAACGTCGATATTTCTCAAATAGCAGCGGTTACAGGGTTTGCACCCGATTATTTCAGGCAGATTTTTAAAGAAGCAACCGGACAGACCGTTACCCGTTATATCAAGAAAAGGAAGCTGTCTCACGCCGCTTTCATGCTGAAAAACAGCAACCGAAGGGTGACGGATATCGCCATGGAATATGGGTTTGGATCCCACGATGTTTTTATCCGCAGGTTCAGGGATCAATATGGAATGACCCCATCCGATTTTCGAAAAAGCAGTATCACGGTCAAGGGTGCTCCCATTTTACCAGGAATTTATGTTCCCACGGTACTGAACAGAGAGGAGAATTTTATGGACAGGAATTTCAAATCAGACGACAGCATGGTGTTGTATGGCGTTCCAAAGGTGACCTATTTCAAGGAAAATGAAGTTGAAGTGACCCCTTTTATATCATCTCTTAGAGCATGCCTCACTTATATGGGGCAGGAAGTGAGCTATGCCAGGCTTCTTGCCGGATCAGGCGCAGCATTCCGACTTTTATGGAACACGCACGAATGGGATGGAGGGAACGTGGATATCCTCGCGATGCGCAACGATCCGTTCGAACCGCTGAAAAAAGCATTTGCAGCAGCGGGAAGAGCATTTACTCTTCTGCCGAAAGCGAAGGATTTATCGAACAAACAGGAATTCATCCGTCTGGTCAAACAGGAAATTGATGCCGGCAGGCCGCTGATCGGCTTTGGGATCATTGGGCCACCGGAAGCATGCGTTATCACAGGCTACAGGGAAAATGGAGAGGTGCTTCTGGGATGGAATTTTTTCCAGGACATGCCTGAATGGAAGGGCAGCCATGAAACAGAGGAATGCGGCTATTTTATCCGAAGAAACTGGTATGAGCATTCCGAAACAGTAGCCCTGATGGCGGTTGGTGAGCCGACAGAGGCTGCGGATGAAAAGCAGTTTCTGATCGAAACCCTCAAGTTAGCTTTGGAAGTGATGGAAACTCCGGAGGTTGGTCCCAGAGCGGCTGGCTTTTCGGCATTTCAGGAATGGGCGAAGGCAATCGGAAACGATCATGAGTTTTCAGAAAATGCTTTGCTTCCGGTTCTTTTCACAAGACTCATGTGTCAGACCGACGCTTTTACGATGGTATCAGAGGGCAGAGCATACGCGGGCTGGTTCATGAAAGAGGAAGCGGAGAGGTTCCCGGAATATTCGGTGAAGCTGATGGAGATCAGCGGCATCTTCAAAAGGGAGCATGAAACTGCCTTTGAAATGGTGCAGTATCATGGTGGCCTGCAGATGGGGGAACATCAGGCAAAAGAGTTGGTGAAAAAAGAAAACCGAATAAAAATCGTAGAGTTGATCCGTAAGGCAGAAGCAATGGATCGCCGGGCTGCAGGCTGCATCAGGCAGCTGGTGTCTGAAATGGAAAAGGGAGGGGAATGATATGGATCAATACAATGGGTTAACCTTTACAGCTTTTGATAAAAGTGATGTGGAAATTCTGACTCCGATCATGAAAAGAGCCTTTGACGAGGATTCGCGCAGGCATTTGAACGAACCCACAGGCGGTCCTGATGGTTATGATAACGGTGATTTTCTCCGCAAATACGCCCTTAACAAGAAGTCGGATGCCTATAAGGTTTCCTGGAACGGGAAGCCTGTGGGTGCAGTGATTGTGTGGATCAACAAAGATAACATTAACTACCTTGGGAACATCTTTATCGATCCGGATTTGCAGGACAAGGGCTTTGGGAAAAAGGTCTGGGAATATATCGAAAACAAATATCCGGATACAGTGATATGGAGAACAGAAACGCCAGGGTTTTCAAAACGAAATCATCATTTTTACGTGAACAAATGCGGCTTTAAAATAGTACGGATTGTTAACCCCAAGGATAAGTATGAAGAAAGCTATCAGATGGAAAAGGTCATGAAATGATTCCACTGCACAAGCTTATTCCATTGATTATTTGCTTGATCACAATGATGATGATATGTCATTTCGATAATGACAGGAGAATTTTACCTCTTTTAAAGTATCCGCCGATAATCGGCGGATATCTTTATAGGCGTTGTTATTGTCATTACAGCTGATTCCCCCACAAAGCAGTTCCCGTGTAATTCCCACGGAATTCATTTCCTTCTGAAGAGTAGGAACACTGCCAAGACTGTTAATACATATGTGTAGATACATATGTATTTAGAAATATGTATTGACACATAAGTATATGCGTGTTATGCTCTTGTTATCATAAGTTTTGGAGGTAATTGCCATGAAGTTGACGGATGATTTAACGGGTTTGCTGGCAGTAGGCACTTTCAACGATGATCTGGAGGAAGTTATCAAAGCTACCCTTTCAGAAAATGGTGAAACCAGCGTAATTTTTTTGGATATTGATCATTTCCTGAATTTTAACAACAGCTTTGGACGTGAGGGCGGTGACGTTATTCTGAAAATGATAGCGATCTGCCTCAAGCAGGCTCTGCCTGAAAACAGCCTGATATACCGCTATTCCGGTGACAAATTCTCTGTCATCATGCCGGGATGTGAAAAAGAAAACGCATTTATTCTCATCGACAGGGCAAGAGCACTGTTTAACCCCGAGGGAAGGCTTCAAACCGAGATTGGTGAAATCGTCAGCGATATCAGCTTCAGCGCGGGTGTTGCGGCCATCCCGGACGATGGCAATACGGTTTCGGATATCGTGCGAAAGGCTGAAGGGGCTTTGTTTCGAGCCAAGCGAGGGAACCGCAATACCGTTTGCCTTTCAAGGAATGAAAGGCTGATGACAAAAACCAGTCATTATACCTATGAACAGCTGCAAAGGCTGTCAAAATTGGCAAAGGATGAAGGGGTCGGGGAAGCACTTCTCCTGAGAGAAGCCCTGGACGACCTGTTGATGAAATATGACAAATGACCGGAAATGAAGAATCAGAATTCCAAGTGGTGAGATATATGAGCGGAACTTAGAAGTACGCAGGAAGGGCAGGGAGTTTGATGAGTGATTTACATGCCAATGTTGAGCGGTTCTCCGGTTTTGCCGCACTCTACGATGAGAACAGGCCACAACCCCCGGAAATCATTACCGACATTTTAGTGCAATACTTGGGTAAAGCACCCGAGTTGGTGGTGGATTTGGGTTCGGGCACGGGTTTGTCCACTTTCCTCTGGTGTGGGAAAGCCAACAGCATCATCGGAATTGAGCCCAATGATGATATGCGCAATCAAGCTCAAATCAATGCTTCCCGCAAACACCTGACCGAAGTGTCTTTCAAAAAAGCCGATGCTTATGACACCGGGCTTAAAGGCAGTTCAGCGGACATTGTTACCTGTTCCCAGTCCTTTCACTGGATGGAACCAGAAAAGGCTCTAAAGGAAGTCGCAAGGATTCTGAAAGCGGGAGGCATCTTCGCCGCATACGACTGTGACTGGCCTCCGGTAGCAGGTTATCGTGCTGAAAGTGCGTACAACAGTCTTCTTGAAACCGCCAGGGTAAAGCTGAAACTTGTTCCGAATGAAAGGAAGGCCATTCAATATCCAAAAGACAATCACCTGAAGAATATCCGTGAAAGCGGACATTTCTGTTATTCAAGAGAGATTGTGTTTCATAACCGGGAAGCCTGTTCACAAGAAAGGTTTATTGGGCTCGCCCTGAGCCAGGGGGCTGTACAGTCTGTTTTTAAAAACAACCCTGAAGCGCTGGAGCATGAGATGAAAGCTTTCAGGCAGGTTGTCCTGGATAACTGGAGCCAAACGGAAATCATCATCAGTTACAGAATGAGGTTAGGGGTTACTGCTAACACTCCCACATAATAAGCTCATAAGTTGCTGCAGAGGTATGTGTTTAAGGGGTAAAGGGCTGAAGTTATTCTCGCATTCACTTGTACCCAATAGAAGAAAATGATATAATGAGAACGTGCGTTCTGTAGGTTTGCTATTTGCGTCAATTGATATAAAAAGTCGGCTGAGCCCAGGACCATGCACAATAAACCAAAGGATGGTAAAACGATGATTTACAGAGAAGTTGGAAAAACGGGATGCCAGGCCAGTATTATCGGTCTTGGCTGCGAGCATCTGGACGGAAAGCCCTATATGCAGGTGAAAAACACCATCGACGCGGCATTCGAGCAGGGGGTTAATATTTTCGATGCTTTCATGCCAGGCAGGGAAGTGCGTGAAAACATTGCCAAAGCACTTGGTGACAGGCGCAGCAAGGTGATGATCCAGGGTCATATCGGCTCAGTCGATCTCCGGCAGCAATATGACATCAGCCGCGATATGCCGGTGGTTCAGAAATACTTTGAAGACCTGCTGCGTATTTTTGGGTACATAGACTTCGGTATGATGTTCTTTATCGATTCCGAGGAAGACTTCCAGGGTGTGTTCAATACCGGTTTTGCCGATTATGTGCGGCGCCTGAAGGAAAAGGGCGATATCCGGCATATCGGTTTCAGCTCGCACAATCCGGAAATGGCCACACGTGTCATCGAAACCGGTTTACCGGAAATGATGCTGTTCAGCATCAACCTGGCTTTCGATCTTTATCCTTCAGAAACCTATACTTTGGGTGAACTTGACAAGGGGCTTGATTCATCAGCCTTCCGGGGTCTTGATCCAAAGCGCGCGGCACTGTATAAGCTGTGCGAGCAAAAAGGTATTGGGATCACTGTCATGAAAACATTGGGCGCAGGCAAGCTGATATCTGCGGAGCATACTCCCTTCAAACAGCCCATGACCGTTGCGCAGTGCATTCATTACGCATTAACCCGCCCCGCTGTTGCCAGTGTCATGCTCGGCTGCCAAACCGGCGAAGAGGTACTGTACGGTATCTGGATATGACTGATGAGCAGCGGGATTATTCACCGATATTGGGCACGATGCGTAACGATTTCAAGGGCAATTGCGTCTATTGCAGCCATTGTCAGCCTTGTCCGGCTGAGATTGATATTGCCGCAGTCAACAAATACCTGGACATTGCCCGGTTGAATGAAGCCAATATTCCGCCATCCATCCGCTCTCATTATTCAGGGCTGGCCCAGAGCGGAAAAGATTGTGTCAGCTGTGGAAGCTGTGAAAGCCGCTGCCCATTTGGCGTACCGATCATCGATAATATGGCCGCAGCCGCGCGTATATTTAAATAGTGCCATGCAACACTTGACAAACCGCTTCCTGAGGGCATACAATAATAGAAACAGATAAAGGCGATGACAGGGAAAAGTAGAACAAACAGGTGCATCAGAGAGAAAACGTCACCGGCTGAAAGCGTTTTTGGAAGCCTTTTGCCCGAACGACCACCCCCGAGCTGCAGCGCACAAATCCTATCGGAGAGTATGCGCTGACGGTTATTCCGTTACCATGTTCGAGTGATTGCACAATCCTTGGTGTATCAAACGACGAACGTTTCAACTGCCTGCAAGCAAAACAGGCTGTGAACAATTTGCGGTCGCCGTCATATCAAGTGGATTCAATAAGGGTCCTGTGCAATAATTTGGGTGGAACCGCGATATTACCTCGTCCCATTTTTGGGGCGGGGTTTTTTGTGCTGTTTTATGACTTAAGCGAAGTGAACCGTTATACGGTAGAAAGGGGAGCGTATGAGAAGGGTATTGTTTATCAAATCCTGCCTGTGCTTTGATGGCGGTCTGGTATGCTTTTCCGATAACGCAGGAACCATAACCCGCTGCTGATTCGATTTGTGTTCATATACCAGCTCTGATAATGTTGTAAGTTTACATTTCAACTACATGCAAGAACATACAAGGGGCTTTGCAAAAACTGGCACTAAGTGCAGGGATTATACTCAGAAATCTGTCTGGGTATAACGGAATCGAACAGGAGGGAAAGAGAATGAAAATGGATCATATAGAATTGGGCAAACAGCTTGATATTTTTACAAAGCTGCCCGAGGTCGGGCAGGGACTGGTACTGTGGAAACCACACGGGGCCATGCTGCGTTATCTGCTGGAGAAATTCAGTAAGGAAGCCCATGTGCTCAACGGATATGACTGGGTGGTTACACCCCATATTGGTAAATCAAACCTGTGGGAAACCTCCGGTCATCTGGATTTTTACAAGGAGTCCATGTACAGCCCCATTGACATCGATGGTGAGCAATACTATCTGAAGCCAATGAGCTGCCCTTTTCATGTGATGATATATCAGGACGGCATTAAATCGTACCGCGATCTTCCTGTACGTTTGGCCGAGTTTGCCCAGGTTTACCGGTATGAATTATCTGGTACACTACATGGTTTAACAAGGGTGCGCGGCTTCACGCAGGACGATGCGCACATCATCGGTACGCCTGAACAGATGGGTGATGAAATCCAGAGAGCACTTGATTTTTCATTGTATATCCTCAGGAAATTTGAATTGAAACATTTTAAAGCTTATATTGCTACAAGAAATGAAGCGAAATTTATCGGGGATCCAGAGGAATGGGTGAAGGCTGAAAAACTGCTTATTGAAGCCGTTGTCAAAGCAGGTCTGGATTACGAGATCGATGAAGGAGGAGGCGCTTTCTACGGCCCGAAAATCGACCTGAAGCTTAAAGACAGCCAAGGCAGGGAATGGCAGTGCAGCACCATTCAGTTTGATTTTAACATCCCACAGCGCTTTTCGATGAGCTACATCGGGCAGGACGGTCTGAAGCATACGCCGATGATGGTACATCGTGCGCTGTTTGGCAGCGTGGAACGGTTTACGGCTATGCTGATGGAGCATTTCAATGGTGAATTCCCGGTGTGGTTATCCCCCGTGCAGGCAAGAATATTGCCTGTTTCAGAGGAACAAACGGAATATTGCGCACAGCTGTTGAAAACCCTGAAACGAAAAGGCTGCCGGGTGGAACTGGATTCCAACAATGAAACGCTGGGAGCGAAGATCCGCAATGCTCAAATGGAAAAAGTCCCGTTGATGGTAATTGTCGGGCGGAAGGAGCAGCAGGAAGGGCTTGTGACGATACGGCGGCTAAAAGCAAAAAATCAGCAGACCATGGCAATAGAAGAGTTTTTACAGCTGCTTGCTGCTGAAGAAGAAAAGGGCAAAGCAGAATATATCTTCGAGTGAAGAGTTTTCTCTGCTGAAAGAGGTGGAGGGTCTGGGAGAGGGCAGAAGTGATTCGAGGAATATTGTATTTCAATATACCTCACACAACCCGAAAAGGCTGGTATTCATGCCGTTATATTTAGAAAATACCTCTTCGAGGTTCATCGGCACCATTCACATTGCGTTGACATAAGATAATACTGAAAAATGTGCAAGGAGTGAGCCAATGAACGGATATGATATTGGACCAGGGATGGCGTACGCATATGGACCGCGCTGTCCATACAGGAGTACCTGTCCGGTAAGAAACCAGTGCCCATACTGTCCGCATCAGATGGAAGGAAACAGCGGGACGAATCCTGGTTACCACGGAAATATAAACATGCAGATGGAATACCATGCCAATGTGAATCCTGTTCCATACCCTAACGAAATCACATCCCCTGAGGAATTCGGGTATGAAAACCTTTATCCCGAAGTAAACGATATGGCTGAAAATACGGGCATGGCGAACATGAGTCATTATCCTGCAAGCCCGCAATATAACCAATATGGCTATATCAACCCGGAGGAGAACATTTACAGCCCATGGGCAAACAATGCAATGTATGGAGGAATGGTCAGCCCTCTGCCTGTAAAAAATTGTCCGTACCAGTAACCAGGCAGTTGCATTGGCAGGATGGAAGCCGATTGCATTTACAGTTAAATGTAAATTAAAACAGCTTTCGTTTGGTGCTGTTTGGCGACACCTGGGTCGTGGGGGACTATTCAGAGGTATGTGTATCATGTGCATAGCGATGTAATCCTGAACGCAGCGAAGGATCTTAACAGGAGTTTACGAAGATCCTTCACTTCGTTCAGCAGGCTACACCTGTTACATTGGCAGGATGGAACCCGTGATGCGAAGCTCCTGCACTTCGTTCAGCGGGCTAGCCTGTTGCATCGACAGGGGGAAGCCGTGATGCCAAGATCCTTCACTTCGTTCAGCAGGCTACACCTGTTGCATTGGCAGGATGGAAGTCATGGTGCGAAGATCCTTCACTTCGATCGGCAGACTGTGTCTGCTAACCTCTGAATAGTAACCTTCTTTTCTATTTTGTGAGTTCACATCACTGTTTGTGTTAGCTTTCATTGTATTGTACAATTTGATCAGGGATATCCATAAATCATGAGCGCAGCGATGTCATTCTGAACGCGGTTATGTCATCATGAGCGCAGCGATATCATCCTGAGCGTAGCGAAGGATCTTTTCAGGAGTTTACGAAGGCCCTTCACTTCATTCAGCAGGCAGTGCCTGCTTACCTCACCTTTTTCATATCTGAGTGAAACTTTGCAAAATAACGGGGAGGTCATTATGCAAAAACCGGAATGGATTCTGTTTGATTGTATGGAAACAATTATTGATGTGGTGATAATGCCTGAAGTAAGGACATACTCCTTCTGGTGCTACGACGGGTGCGGGTATGAAAGCCTATGGACAAGCTTTGACAGCTTTGTTGAGGAATACATTCATATACGGGAAAACTTAAAGTCAAACCATGAGCAGTATCGGGAATTCAACAGTCTCGATCTTTACCATCTCATGGTTTGTGATAAGCTGCCGGAACAGCAGGTAAAAGAAGCTGCAGACAGTATCCTGAAAAACTTCTGGAGGAATTACATAAAAAACTGCTATGTAGATGATACGGTGAAACAAACCCTAAAGGAGTTGTCATCAAATTACCATTGCGGCGTAGTATCAAACTTCATGGTGGATGGTGGTATAGAGGAGTTGCTGACGGCTCATGGTATTCTTCCATATTTTGATTTTGTTGTCACATCGGTGCGAGTGGGGTGGAAGAAGCCCCATCCGAATATATATGGTGCGGCAATGGCTTATATCAGGGTACCAAAGAATAAAATTTTGTTTGTTGGCGACAATTATGACTGCGACTACACGGGCCCAAAAGAATTCGGTTTTCAGTCGATCCTGCTCGACAAGGAGAATCGATACCCCCAGGTTCCTGAAAAAATAAACCGTATCCGTGAATTGCCCGACCTGTTGGAAAAATCCATATTATGATTTTAAGTAAGAGTATCTCTGCCTCGTAAGAATTTAAAAACCATGAATAATCTTCAAATATCCAACCTCAGTACTTTTGACATTGCGTATAATAAAAATGAACTCGAAGAACTAATTCTGCCGATGATTTCACCAAGCGCGGCGAACGAGCTGATGGAAATATCCAGTAAGATTTTCTGCTTCGCTGGAATGATATCACCTGCTGTAACACCGGTCGGTTTTACTGCAGACCGGGTAATATTGTAAATGGAGGATAAGAGCATGATGCAACAGAAAGCTGGAAATTTTACGCAGAACATCCATGATGAGGAGTATGAGAAAAAGTTTCTTTCCGGGATGGCCCTGCCCTGTGGAATGATCAATGATACTGCGAGGCAGAAGGAAAGCTTGAACGGGTTTTGGAATTTTCAGATCGATCAGTATGACACCTGTATCCGTTCAAAATGGTATGAAGAAAACTATAAAAATGATAAAGGCCGCTATCAGCCCATCGATTACAGCTTTGACAGCTGGCAGACCATCAGGGTACCTTCCTGCTGGAATACAGCAGAAGAGCGCTTTTATTATTATGAAGGACCTGCGGTTTATACTCGGAAATTCCGGTATGAGAACAGGGGAGAACAAAGGGTTTTTATCAAATTTGGCGCTGTGAATTATGAGGCAAAGGTGTTTTTAAACAAAAAATTTGCGGGGATGCACCGGGGCGGTTCCACTCCGTTTTATCTGGAGGTAACGGGGCTGCTCGAAGAGATGAACAGAATCCTTGTGGTAGCCGATAATACCAGAAAAGCCGAAGCGGTGCCGGCCAAAAACACCGATTGGTTCAATTACGGCGGTATTTACCGGGATGTTGAGATCATCCGCCTGCCAGAAACCTTTATTCAGGATTATTCCATTGGTCTTGTTCCAGGCACAGGTTTTCAACAGATCAAAACACAGGTCGTTGTCGATGGCACACAAACAGATGGTGAAGCGATGCTGGAGATTGCCGAACTTGGCATTCAACAAAAGCTAAGCGTGACAAATGGAAAAGCAGAAGTCATCCTCAATGCCTCTCCCGAGCTCTGGAGCCCGGAAAATCCACGCCTTTATGAGGTAAAAATCACCTATCTGACCGATAGCGTAACCGATCAGATAGGATTCAGGGAAATTCAAACATCGGGTACGAAAGTTATCCTGAATGGCAAACAGATCTTTCTCAAGGGAATCTGCGCCCACGAAGAGAGTGTTCTCAATGGGAAGGCAGTAACCGAGGAAGAAATTCGTGAAAACTTTCGCCTGGCAAAGGAAATGAACTGTAACTTCATGCGGCTTGCTCATTATCCCCATACCGAAAAGGCAGCCCAAATAGCCGATCAAATGGGGATCATGCTTTGGGAGGAGATACCCGTATACTGGGCAATCGACTTTGCAAACCCACAGACCTATGAAAACGCAGAACACCAATTAATAGAATTAATTCTCCGGGACAGGAACCGGGCTAGTGTCATTATTTGGTCGGTTGGCAATGAAAATGCGGATACCGATGAAAGGCTGCAATTTATGAGTTCCCTTGCAGTGAAGGCAAAGCAACTGGACAATTCCCGGCTTGTATCGGCAGCCTGCCTGGTGGATCATACGAAACTGATGATTGCAGACAGGTTGGCAGCGTATTTGGACATCATCGGAATTAATGAGTATTATGGATGGTATGCACCGGATTTTAATGAACTGATTCAGCTTCTGGATAACAGTAATCCCCAAAAGCCTGTTGTCATCACCGAATTCGGGGCTGACGCACTGAAGGGTGCAAGGGGAACTGCAGACGACATGGGTACCGAAGACTGTCAGCTGGACATTTTTAGAAAGCAAACGGATACCCTGGGAAAAATACCGTATATACAGGGTACTTCGCCATGGATTCTGTTTGATTTCAGATGTCCCAGGAGAACCAGCGCGCTGCAGGGCGAATATAACCGGAAAGGCCTTCTGAATGAGGATAAAACCTATAAGAAGCCTGCCTTTGAAGTGATGAAAAAATTCTACGAATCCTTATAACGAGGCAAGGATGAACCATTGGCGGGGCCCAGGTACCCTGGTCACAGGCTGGATGGCGAGGGTCAAATTGAACCAGGGTGCCTGTCCCTCTTGGAACCCTGATCGTCCCTCCTGGATCCCCCTCTGGTCAAATTGAGCCAAGGTACCTGGGCCTCACCCTCTGGTCTCAGGGTTCATGATTTCGCCGTGCCTGGATGGAAAAACTTTCTTGACAAAACTGGTTCTTTATGAGACAATTCAACTGTAGGATGGTAAAACGGGAACAGTATAATTGGATATTACTGTATTGTCATGTGCTGGCAATGCAGTATATTGTGTTTCCAGAACCCCCCTACGGGTTTTTTTTATTGTATTTTTTAGGAGGGTTAACTGTGAAAGAAAATGGCATTTCCAAATGGTCTATTCCAGTGAAGGTATTGGTAGTTCTGGTCTTATTGGCACTTCTTACAATTCAGGCAGGTTGCGTCGGTGCCGTATCAGCCGACAAGGCTGAAAAAATCGAGCTGAAGCTGGCTCATTTCTTTCCGGGAACCCACCCGGCTGAAACCCAATTGGTTCAGGGTTGGGCCAAAGCGATTAGCGAGGCAACAAACGGCAGGGTGGTTATCACAAGCTATCCCGGAGAAACCTTGTTTAAAGCTGCCGACATTTATGACAATGTGGTGGAGGGTGCGGCAGATATCGGTCTATCCTGTTTTTCTTACAACATTGGGCGTTTCCCTGAAATGGAAGCCTTCGAGCAGCCCGGCATCGTCTACAAAAATTCCAAGGTAGCCAGCAAGGTTGCCTGGGAAGGCATTCAAGAGCTGAACCCAAAATGCGTACAGGACACAAAGATGTTAATGGTCATCGCCACAGGCCCGGGCGATCTGTTTACAAAAACCCGGGTTACAACGCTGGATGACATCAAAAACATGCAGATCAGGGCCACAGGGCTTAGCGCCGACACACTCAAGCTTGCCGGGGCAGTGCCGGTTGGAATGCCCCAATCTGATGCCTACGAAGCGCTTTCAAAGGGAATTGTAGCTGGAAACCTAGCACCCATCGAAGTTTTAAAGGCATGGAAGCATGGCGAGGTCGTCGATTATCTTACAAGAACTCCATTTTTATACAACAACCTGTTCTATATTACAATGAACTCGGATAAGTGGAATTCTATACCGGCTGATCTGCAGAAAATTATTACCGATACAACCGAAAAATTCCATGAAGAGGTTGGAATCGGGCTGTGGGATGCTCAAAATGAAGCTGCGCTCGAGTGGGCCGTCAATGAAGAAAAAATGGAGGTCATCCAACTTTCTGCTGAAGAAACAGCAAAATGGATTCAGGCAGTTGAGCCCATGATCGACAAATATATTGCAGCCAAGGGTGAAGCTGGCCAGAAAGCGATTGACACGGTGAAAAGGCTGGCTGAAAAATACAATAACGAGTATTAAGCTCACTGAGGAAGCTCTTTACAAGAGAATACACATGTATGATTTTTCAGGAAATTACCTGTTTCATGTATACAATAGCTTTTATACATGAAACAGGATGATTTTCGAGCAATGAAAATATCAACTAGAAGCTTTTCGGAGGTACATCAATGAAAAAATTGGAGGGTTTTGTTACAAAAACAAGCCAGATCTTGGATAACATAGCGGGTTGGGGCATTGTGGCAACCATGACGCTGATAGTGGTCAACATACTTCTTAGAACGCTTGCAAACAGCCCCATTCAAGGGGTTTATGAGGTTGTTGGGTTTTTAACCGCTGTGGTGATAGCCTTTGGGCTTGCATGGTGTGCCATACAGAAGGCCCATATCGCCATCGAGTTTATTGTAGAAAAAATGCGTCCAAAAGCACAGAAAGTCATTCAGCTCATTACAGGCTGCATGACCATGGTGCTTCTTCTGTTCATCAGCTACCGGGTGTTTTATCAAAGCTTTAAGGTGATTGAAACCGGTGAAGTGTCAGCGACAGCGCAAATCCCGATTTATCCCTTTATTTTCATGGTGGGGCTGGGATTTGTGTTGTTGTTCCTGGTTGAGTTCGTAAACCTGGTGAAGGAGGTGGAGCAAAAATGACACCGGAAATGATAGGAATTCTGGGTGTAATTGTACTTTTAGTCTTAATTGCGTTGAAAATTCCCATTGCTTATTCCATGTTCGCGGTGGGTTTTGTAGGCTTTGCCATTCTTGTTTCGCCTTCGGCGGCACTGAACATGGTCTCAACGGAAATTTTCTCAAACTTTTCATCCTATACGCTCAGTGTTATTCCAATGTTTGTTTGGATGGGGTTCATTGCCTATTATTCCGGGGTGGGCACCAGCCTTTATGCCATGGCTCACAAGCTGGTGGGTCGGCTGCCCGGTGGGCTGGCCATTGCAACACAGGCTGCCTGTGCTGTGTTCGGGGCCATTTGTGGGTCCAATACAGCTACAGCGGCCACTATGGGAGCCATAGCACTGCCGGAAATGCGGAAATACGGGTATGACGACTCCCTATCAACCGCCAGCGTTGCTGCTGCGGGTGCTTTGGGCGTGCTGATACCGCCAAGCGTCATCTTTATCGTTTATGGCGTGGCCACAGAGCAATCTATCGGAGCGCTTTTTATTTCGGGAATTGTATCCGGATTATTGTTGATGTTGTTTTATATGGTCACCATTTTCATATTGGTCAAAAGGAATCCTTCGCTGGCACCGTATAGTCCGCAGGAAAGCAGTATTGGCTCGAAGGGCTTTTTAAAAAGCGGCATTCCAGAAGTTTTGATAACCTTCCTTATCTCTTTGGGAGGGTTGTTCGCGGGTTGGTTCACTCCCACCGAGGCCGGAGCGGTTGGGGCAGGCAGCATATTGCTTGTTACCCTTATCCGTAAGGAACTGAAATGGGATGGTTTCGTTAAATCCCTTAAGGACACTACAAGAACAACAGCGATGATCATGCTGCTGGTGGCCGGTGCCATGGTTTTTGGCCGTTTTATCGCTATCAGCCGGCTTCCTTATGCAATGGCCACCTGGGCTGCAAACCTGCAGCTGCCCCCTTTCATTATCATGCTGGTGATCCTTTTCATTTACATGATTCTCGGCTGTTTTATCGATGCTTTAGCAATGGTATTGTTAACAGTACCAATTTTCTATCCGGTGGTTGTTGATGTGTTGGGTTATAACCCCATCTGGTTTGGTGTGATCATCGTCATGGTTGTTGCCATGGGGGTCATCACACCACCCGTTGGAATGAATGTGTTCATTATTAAAGGTGTGGCAAAGGATATCTCACTGGAAACGATTTTTAAAGGAGTGTGGCCATTTTTGATAGCGCTTTGCGCCTGCATTGTTCTTTTGATTATTTTCCCTGAAATTACGACGTTCTTACCCGAATTGCTGGCAGGCTGACAGGTAGGTCACCTTGCAGCAAGTCTTTTATAGTCCCTTTACACATAAAGTGTAAATTTCACCTATAGTTCATTAGTTGAGTTCGCCCTGTTCGTTTGAACAGGGTTTTTCCTTGCCTGTTTTTCATTGCTGAAAAAGGTTTGGATGCTTCCGCGCAATTGACTGTGAGAAATTCAAGAATAATCAGAGAAAACGCGTGTATATATAAAATGTGAAACCTTGGACAGGAGAAAAGATCATGACACATAAGAACAGGAGAATAGTCGGATGGGCTATGTGTTTACTGGCAGCTGTCTTATTGATCTATTTTTTGATTACGGATGAAACAAGGGCAGCAAGCGGAAATACCAGGATCATCCCGATTTACAGTGTGGAGAACCAGGAGAACAGGGTTGCGATCACCTTTGATTGTGCATGGGGGGCTAAGGATATTCCAGTGATCCTGAATATTCTGAAGGAAAAAAACGTAAAGGCCACTTTCTTTCTTGTTGGGGAATGGGTGAGGCGAAATCCTGAAGAAACAAAAATGATCGCCGAACAGGGTCATGATGTTGCAAATCATTCGGAGAATCACTTTAAAATGAGCGCGCTGAGCAAGGAAAAAATAAAAAGAGAGATCACCGATTGTACAAAAACCATTGAGGATACCACAGGAGTAAAACCGACACTGTTCAGGGCGCCATATGGTGACTATAATAACAATGTGATCGACATCGCCAGGCAAGCCGGATATGCCACGATACAATGGAGTTTGGATTCCCTGGATTATAAGCCTGGTATTTCCCAGGAGGCTATTTTGAAAAGGGTTTCTGCCGCAAAAAGTGGTGATATTTTTCTGTTTCATAATGATACACCCCATACCGATAAAATACTGGGGAAGGTTATTGACATGCTGAAGGAAAAAGGATTGAACCCGGTACCGATATCCGAATTGATTTTAAAGAAGGATTATGACATCCTGCAAAATGGAAGGCAGGTCCCCAAAAAGTGATGGAAAAAAATGTAGGAGTAGCTCAGGAAATTACAGACTAGCGGGATGATAGAACATTTGATCATTCAGGCATTAGAAACAATCACGAAAAGTTATCCGGGCAGTGGTTCAGTATCCGTAATAAAGCACCGGCCTGCCAAGCTCTTTTACGGTCTTTTTATCCGGCAAAAACAGGAAAACAGTTTACAAACTGAGCTTTCAGTGGTACTATTACAAAAGATTATCAGGGTGTGAAACGAAACGGAGGAAAAGAATGGCGAAGTATCTGGTTATTGTTGAATCACCTGCCAAAGCAAAAACAATCAAGAAATATCTTGGTGCCAGTTATAAAATAAAGGCATCCATGGGCCACATCAGAGATCTTCCCAAAAGTCAGATCGGTGTGGACATAAAGAATGATTTTGAACCGAAGTACATTAATATACGGGGCAAGGGTGATTTGATCAACGAACTGAAAAAAGATGCCAAAGATGCCGACAAGGTATTTCTCGCAACCGACCCCGACCGTGAAGGGGAAGCAATATCCTGGCATCTGGCAAACCTATTAAAGATCAATGAGAAGGACAAATGCAGGATCACCTTTAACGAGATTACAAAAAACGCTGTTGTGAAGGCTGTGAAGGCCGCAAGACCCATCGACATGGATTTGGTGGATGCCCAGCAGGCCAGGCGTATTCTGGATCGCATCGTGGGTTATCAAATAAGCCCCCTGCTTTGGAGAAATGTAAGAAAAGGGTTAAGCGCCGGCAGGGTTCAGTCTGTTGCAACGAAGATGATATGCGACCGGGAATATGAAATAGAGGGCTTTGTTGCGGAAGAATTCTGGCGATTGGAAGCCCTTCTGGAAAAAGCCAATGGAAAAACCTTTCTTTCCAGATTTTACGGCTTCAAAAACAAAAAACAGGACTTAAAGCAAAAAGAAGATGTGGATCAGGTGCTCCAGAAGCTTCAAGGCGTACCCTTCACTATCGCGAAGGTGAAGCATGGGGACAAAAAACGCACCCCGGCCCCTCCTTTTATCACCAGCACGCTTCAGCAGGAAGCTGCCAGGAAATTCGGTTTTTCCACGAAGAAAACCATGATGCTTGCCCAGCAGCTCTATGAAGGTGTTGAGATCCAGGGTGAGGGCTCTGTAGGCCTGATCACTTACATGCGTACCGATTCAACCCGTATTTCAGAGGAAGCGCTGTCTCAGGCCAGAGAATATATTCAGAAAAACTATGGTGCCAGGTACCTGCCCGAAAAAGCCAGGGTTTATAAAGCAAAATCTGCGGCGCAGGATGCTCACGAAGCAATACGCCCAACCACAGCCGATCTTCCGCCGGAACGGGTAAAAAGCTCTCTGCCCAGAGAGCTATTCAGGCTGTACAAGCTGATTTGGGAAAGGTTCATCGCTTCTCAGATGGAAGCCGCCGTTTATGATACGATGGCAGTGGATATAGATGCGGGGGATTACCTGTTCAAATCCAAGGGCTCGCGAGTTTCCTTCAAGGGCTTTTTAGTGTTGTACGAAGAAGGAACCGATGAGGAAAACGAGGGTGATAATGAAAAAGAGCCCATGCTGCCCGAGCTGATCGAGGGAGAAAGGGTGACTGCTCTTGAGCTTAAGCCATCGCAGCATTTTACCCAACCTCCGTCAAGGTATACCGAAGCAACCCTGGTCAAAGCCCTGGAAGAAAAGGGGATTGGGCGTCCAAGTACTTATTCGCCTACCATCAGCACGATTATTTCAAGAGGGTATGTCGTGAAGGATAAGAAATACCTGCTTCCCACAGAACTGGGGAGGATCGTGAACCGATTGATGGAGGAATACTTCCGAAGTATTATCAATATAAACTTTACCGCAGATATGGAAACCCAGCTGGATGACGTTGAAGACGGAAAACGGAAGTGGAAGGATCTGTTGAATGATTTCTACAGGGAATTTGAAGTGATCCTGAAAAAAGCAGAGGATCAAATCAGTAAGGTAGAGCTGCCCGTTGAAGAATCTGACGAGGAGTGCGAAAAATGCGGTCGGAAGATGGTCATTAAAATGGGAAGATACGGTAAGTTCCTGGCATGCCCGGGCTTCCCGGAATGCAGAAACGCAAAGCCTATTCTGGAAGATGCCGGAGTTGTTTGCCCAAAATGCGGGGGGAAGATCTACAACAAGAAAACCAGAAAGGGAAAGAGTTATTTAAGCTGCGAGAATTATCCCACCTGCGACTATTCTTCCTGGGAGATGGCTTCCGACAGAAAATGCCCGAATTGTGGCAGCTTTATGACCAAAAAGTTCAAGGGTAACAAGATTCAGTATACCTGCAGCCTGGAATCCTGCGCCCATACTGTACTGGAAGCGCGCCAGAAAACGGAAGAGGAAGCTTCAGAGTAAGCGGGTGAAACTATCGAATCGCGTAACAATTGCTGCTTCCGTGAAATATACAAAATATGATTACAACTGTTTCTGCCCTTGGAACATAAAATAAAAGTGAAATGCCTGAATGACGGGAATCTGCCATTCAGGCATTATTTTTTATCAACAGAACTGGCGGGCTGTGTGTCTGCAAGGGGAAAGAGATGACAGGTAAGGCCAAGGAAGGCAAAATAGAAGGAGGCGCTGCAATACATGGACTGCCCCACAAAGGAGGATGCCAGGTAGGATATTATGGCCGCATAGAGGCCGATGATTTCCGGGTTCAGCTTTTTCAGGTTTCTTAGCAGCGGTAAGAAGTAAAAGAAGAGAGCGCAGCAATAAAACACAAGCGCAGGAATGCCCAGGCTTGCGGATAATTGTATGAACTCGTTATGAGGCCGGTCATGATTCAGATCATCCATAAGAAATCGATCGTGCAGGTTATCAGGACCATACCCGAAAATCGGTTTCTCCAGGGTATACTCGATACCAAGCTTCCACAGGATCCACCTGCCGGATCCTGCCGCCGGTGCAGCCTCATTACTCTCAACAATGTTACCAATATCTTCGACCAGTGCTTTTGTTTCATGTGTCAGATAGTTGCTTTTAAGGTTCATCCCCAAAGATAACAGTATAAATACCAGAACGAGCATACCTGCACAAAGTTTTGCCTTTTTTGTGTAGATAAGGGTTAACACAAAAAGAAAAATCAACCCCATGCTCACAGCCACATAAGGGCCGAAGGATTTGTTGGTGATCAATGTGGCAACCAATATGGCAAAGGGAAGCAGCCAGAAGAGCGCGATTCTATTCAGCCTGCCCTCTCGCAAGGACAATGCTGCAGCCAGCATAGTGGCCAGGCTAAGAAAATAACCATAATGATTGATATTTTGAAACATGGCGGCTCTGTAATTGAAGGACAGAAGGAGATTCAGTGCAGGTTGGTTGATCAACATGAGGATTGACAGGGCTGTAGCGGATAACACAAATATTCGCATCAGGTTTACGCGAAATCTTTGTTCTTTTAAGATGTAACCACAGCAAAAGATTCCAGCATAAGCAAAATAGGTGATAATCCCTTCATTTCTATATTGATTGCCAAACAGAGAATTGGCCGGGTTACTGGAAAATGCACAGGAAAAAGCACTCCAGGCAAGCAGCAGGGAAAGAAATAACGGGACAGGATGTCTTTTTAACAGTTTTTCAAGCCATTTGTCCTGATGATGCATGATCATGTCTTTCCATATAACAAAAAGCATCAGGAATATACCTGAGAATCCGATGAATCTTATAAGCTGAACCCAATAGATCCCCAGTGTTCTTTGGTTGGTACTCACATAAAAATCGTCATGATATTTTAGCAGGATACTTCTTAAAAGAATATACATCGGTGATGTAACGAGCACTGCCAGCAAACAGAAAGCAATGTTTTTGAATGTAGATGAAGGAATGTATAGAATGAATTCACGGATACTTTTCATAGATCGGATGTCGCTTTGAAACTGTTTAAGTTCATCCAGAATTTTTCGTTTCATAGAGTGCCTCTTGTTCCCACTTGCGCAAGCGTTTCATGAGCACTTGCGCGTATTCACGTAAAAATGCCAATGCCGCGGTGCTTTCCTCGTGATCTATTTCCCCTCGGCATAGTCCTGAACCCTTGTTCGGATTATTTTATCATAGTTATGCTACCGGTTGCAATGAATTTGGGATACAAACGGGATAATAATCATGAAGAATTCCGTAAAATGAAAGTGAAAAATCAGAAGAAATGAAAAACAGAAACGGTATAATAAACCTATAACCAGGAGCCGGCTCGGAAGGTCTGTTTATTCTTTAGAAACACGCATAAACATGTAAAAATAAGCGGAACTATGCGGGTTTCAAGGCATGGAAAATAGTGTCTTATGAATAAATATGCTTTTCCAAACGGTCTCCCGGGGATGATGTCTCTGTTCATGCATGTGTTGGCGTGTACCTGCACAATTGCATCTTATACTGCTGGAATCGAACTCTGGAAAGAGGTGTTTTATATTATGGCGATGACAATGACGCAAAAAATATTGGCCAGGGCAGCCGGGTTGGAGAATGTCAAGCCCGGGCAGCTGATTCAGGCGAAAGTGGATATGGTGCTTGGGAATGACATCACTGCACCGGTTGCGATAAAGGAATTTGAAAAGGCCGGGCTGGAAAAGGTGTTCCATACCGATAAAATCGCGCTGGTGCCCGATCACTTCACCCCGAACAAGGATATAAAATCTGCCGAGCAGGTGAAGATGATGCGGGAATTTACTCGTAAAATGAAAATTAAGAACTTCTTCGAGGTTGGCCAGATGGGCGTTGAGCATGCGCTTCTGCCCGAGCTGGGTCTGGTGACCGCCGGGGATGTTGTCATCGGTGCTGATTCCCATACCTGTACCTATGGTGCCCTGGGCGCTTTTTCAACCGGTACCGGCAGCACCGATATGGCTGCGGCCATGGCCACCGGTGAAGTCTGGCTGAAGGTTCCCGAAGCGATTCGGTTTCATTTGATCGGCAAGCCCTCCGAATGGGTAAGCGGGAAGGATATCATCCTTCACATCATCGGCCGGACGGGTGTTGATGGCTGCCTTTACAAATCCATGGAATTCACCGGGGACGGCCTGGATTTTCTGACCATGGATGATCGCTTTACCATTGCGAACATGGCCATTGAAGCCGGTGCCAAAAACGGTATATTTGAAGTGGATGGTGAAACATTGAAATATATCCGCGAGCATTCCACCAAGCCCTACGAGGTTTTCCAGGCGGATGAACAGGCGGAATATGTCCGGGAATATACCATTGACTTAAGCAAACTGGAGCCAACAGTGGCTTTTCCACATCTTCCTGAGAACACCAGAACTATCAGTGAGGTGGGGGATATACCCATTCATCAGGTGGTCATCGGCTCCTGCACCAACGGTAGAATGGAAGATATGCGCATCGCGGCAAAAATCCTGGCAGGCCGCAAGGTTCACAGGGATGTCCGGTGTATTGTTATTCCGGCAACACAACGCATCTGGAAGGAATGCATGAAGGAAGGGCTGTTCGATATCTTTATCGATGCGGGCTGCGCTGTCAGCACCCCCACCTGCGGACCATGCCTGGGCGGGCATATGGGAATTCTGGCCGCCGGAGAGCGTGCGGTTTCCACCACAAACCGAAATTTTGTGGGCAGAATGGGCCATGTGAACAGTGAGGTCTATCTGGCAAGCCCTGCCATTGCGGCCGCATCGGCTGTAACCGGCAGGATATCATCCCCGGATGAGATCATGGGGCTGTAAGCGGAGGGAAAGGTGATTGATATGATATTTGAGGGAAAAGTAATTCAATACGGCGACAACGTTGACACCGATGTGATCATTCCGGCACGCTACCTGAACACCTCCGAGCCCGGCGAACTGGCCAGGCATTGCATGGAGGATCTGGACGCAGGTTTTGTAACCCGTGTTCAAAAGGGTGATATCATCGTGGGAGGCTTCAACTTTGGCTGCGGCTCCTCCCGTGAGCATGCGCCCATTGCTATAAAGGCTTCCGGGATCTCCTGTGTGGTTGCAAAAACCTTTGCCAGGATCTTTTACAGGAACGCCATCAATATTGGCCTTCCCATCGTGGAATGCCCGCAATGCGTTGAAGAAACACAGGATGGAGACAAATTGGGGATTGATCTTGAAAAGGGAATTCTCACAAATTACAGCAATGGGAAAACATATCAAATCGAGCCTTTCCCTGAATTCATACAAAAAATAATAGCGGCAGGCGGGCTGATGAATCATATTCGGAAGGTGTAAAGGCGGGAGTTCGGCTTTTGATAAGTTGAAAAATGAATGTTCAGAAGGTGTAAAGGTGGGCGTTCGTTTTAAAACGTTGATGAATCATATTCAGAATGTATAAAGGTGGACCTTCGGCTATAAAAAATTGAGAATTAAATTCGGAAAGAATAAACGAATGTCCGGTTTTGCATATATTGATGCATTAAACCAGGAAAGCAGGCACGGATTGATGACTGGTATTGGAGGGGAAAATGAAAGGTTATAAAATTGCGGTCATGCCCGGTGATGGGATTGGCCCTGAAGTTGTAAAACAGGCAATCAAGGTTTTAGATCTTGTGGGTGAAAAATGTGGTTTCCAACTGCAATACGAATATGCAGACATTGGAGGAATCGCCATCGACAATACTGGAGAACCCCTGCCCGAAAAAACTGTTGCGGTGTGTAAAGCAGCGGATGCAGTTTTGCTCGGTGCCGTAGGGGGGTATAAATGGGATAATCTTCCGGGGAATAAGCGTCCGGAAGCAGGCCTTCTGGGTATCCGTGCCGCGCTTGCTCTTTTTGCCAATTATCGTCCGGCAGTGATCTACACCCCGCTGAAAGCGGCCAGCCCGCTTAAAGACAGGATTACAAAGGACGGCCTGGATATCCTGGTATTACGGGAGCTTACAGGCGGCCTGTATTTTGGTGAAAAGAAGAGATTGATCGATAGTAACGGGCAGCCTGCCGCTTACGACACGATGATTTACCGCAAATATGAGGTAGAGCGCATCGCAAGGCTTGCCTTTGAAGCGGCAAGGCTTCGCCGCAAAAAGGTTACCTCGGTGGATAAGGCCAATGTATTGGAGGTATCCCGTTTCTGGCGTGAAATCGTTGTGGATGTGGCGAAGGATTATCCGGATATTCAGCTGAACCATATGTTCGTGGACAATGCCGCCATGCAACTGGTCATTCACCCCGAGCAGTTTGATGTGATCGTTACCGAAAATATGTTTGGCGATATCCTGTCCGATGAGGCTTCCATGCTGACGGGCTCTATTGGAATGCTGCCTTCGGCCAGCCTGGGCTCTGGGAGCCTGGGGCTGTATGAACCGGTTCATGGTTCTGCGCCGGACATCGCGGGCCAGAACAAAGCGAACCCGCTGGCAACGATTCTGTCGGTGGCCATGATGCTGAAATATTCCTTCAAGCGGGAAGATGCGTCTAAAGTGATAGAAGATGCCGTTTTAAAGGTATTGAACGACGGTTTGATGACCGCTGACATTGCAACAGAGGGTGCGACGGTGATCGGCTGCGAGGAAATGGGTGATGCGGTAGCTATAAGGCTATGATTTTTATCGAAATTGTTCAGGTGCATGGCATATTGCTCAATGATTCCATGTTTATACAAAACGCTCCAAAGAACAGCGTTTTGGTGAATGTGGCTGCACCTGTTGAACGACATGGAGGGGTTGTATTTTGAAATTAACTGGTGCGGAGATCATCATTGAATGCCTGAAAGAACAGAAGGTAGATACCATTTTCGGGTTTCCGGGAGGGGCTGTATTAAATATCTATGATGCGCTGTATAAAAGAGGTGCGGGCATCCGGCACATCCTTACATCCCACGAACAGGGCGCTTCCCATGCAGCCGACGGCTATGCCAG
The DNA here is from genome assembly GCA_964450305.1 of uncultured Ruminiclostridium sp. GTDB lineage: Bacteria > Bacillota > Clostridia > DSM-8532 > DSM-8532 > JAAYJG01. Next base: position 34,769 of record CAYVFB010000003.1, on the reverse strand, counting down.
GGCCAGCGGGAAAACCGGTGTGTGTCTGGCAACCTCAGGTCCGGGTGCAACAAACCTTGTAACCGGAATCGCCACAGCCTATATGGATTCAGTACCCTTGGTAGCCATTACCGGTCAGGTGGCGTCCTCCCTGATCGGAAGGGATTCCTTTCAGGAGGTTGACATCACCGGAATAACTGAACCCATCACCAAGCATAATTATCTTGTGAAGGATGTTCACGAACTGGCTGAAACCATGCGAAAAGCCTTCGAAATTGCAGCAAGCGGCAGGCCGGGGCCTGTTCTTGTAGACGTGTGCAAGGACGCTACGGCAAATACCGCTGAATTCACACCCTTTGACGGGAAAAATAGACTGAACCTTGAAATTAAAAACCTGTTCACCGAAGCAGAGCTGCAAACCGCAGCACAAGCGATACAGAGTGCAAACAGGCCTGTGATCCTGTCGGGCGGTGGCACCATTATCGCAGGGGTAACAAACCTGCTGTTAAGCCTTTCTGAAAAGCTGCATATTCCTGTTGCGACGACGCTGATGGGCACAGGCTCGGTTCCTGCCTCATATCCATTATATACGGGCCTTCTTGGCATGCATGGTACAAGGGTATCGAACAAGGTTGTTTCAGAATGCGATTTGCTCATCAATATCGGCGCTCGTTTCAGTGACCGTGTGATCAGCGATATGAAACGGTTCGCACCCAATGCCAGGATCATGCACATCGATGCGGACCCGGCTGAAATTAACAAGAACATCTCCGTACAATTTGCCCTGACTGGAAGCACTGATCTCATTTTGCAGGAAATCCTGGATAGAACAACGCCGGTTGATGAAACCGAATGGGCCATAGCCGTGAAAAACTGGAAGGAGGAGTACAGGCTGCAGTTCCCGGAAAACGGAACGCTTCGACCTTCCTATATCATTCAAAAGTTCAATGAGCTTACCGGATCCGATGCAATCATCACCACCGAAGTGGGGCAAAACCAAATCTGGGCAGCACAGTTTTATGAATACATACGCCCAAGGCAGTACGTTTCCTCCGGTGGTCTGGGCACCATGGGTTATGGCACAGGCGCAGCCATAGGCGCACAAATGGCCAGGCCCGACAAAAGGGTGATCAACTTTGCCGGGGATGGAAGCTTTCGGATGAACTGCAACGAGCTTGCAACAGCGGTACATTACGAACTACCGGTGATCATCGCCGTTTTGAACAATGGCACTCTGGGTATGGTCAGGCAGTGGCAAACCATGTTCTATGAAAAAAGGTACTCCCAGACCACACTGGATAGGGGGCCGGATTTTGTAAAGCTGGCCGAAGCCTATGGCGCCGTGGGTATTCGGGTAAAAACCCCTCAGGAGGTTGGGCGCGCCATTGAAAAAGCGCTGGCCTGCAAGGATGTTCCTGTGGTTATCGATTTTGTGATTGATATCGATGAACGGGTGCTTCCCATCGTACCCCCGGGCAAAGGGATCGACCAGCTGATATACGCGTAGGCAGAATAACTTACAGGCCCGGAATTATGTTATTCATATACCCCTGAGACACCTGCCTCTATAGCGTATTTTTAGCTCTTTAGGCTAAAAATGTGTGGGATTTGATTGATAGTATCTTTAGAGGAGGGTACCATCATCGATGATGATTAGGATTTTCAAATAAAAGGAGTGACAGAACAATGCGCAGTGATATAATTAAAAAAGGAATTGAGCGGGCACCCCACAGATCACTTTTTAAAGCCATGGGGTATACCGATGAAGAAATCGCCAGGCCGTTGATCGGTGTGGCAAACTCTGTGAATGAAATTGTTCCCGGCCATATCCATCTCGACAAGATTACCGAGGCGGTAAAGGCAGGCATTCGTGCCGCAGGCGGCACTCCGGTGGAATTTGGCTGTATCGGTATCTGTGACGGCATTGCCATGGGCCATCTGGGAATGAAATATTCATTGGCTTCCAGAGAGCTGATTGCCGATTCCTGCGAAGCGATGGCCATGGCGCATAGCTTCGATGGGATGGTTTTTATTCCGAACTGTGACAAGATAGTTCCGGGAATGCTGATGGCAGCGGCAAGAGTGAATGTGCCCTCCATTGTTATCAGCGGCGGACCTATGCTTTCCATTGAAAAGGATGGCGCTTATCTGGATTTGAACAGTGTTTTTGAGGCGGTAGGGGCAGTCAAGGCAGGAACAATGACCGAAGATGAGGTCGCAGAGTATGAAAACAGTGCATGCGTAAGCTGTGGGTCCTGCTCCGGGATGTTTACCGCGAACTCGATGAATTGTCTTACCGAGGTGCTGGGAATGGGGCTTCCCGGAAACGGCACCATTCCAGCCGTATACGCCGAAAGAATCCGTTTGGCCAAACAAGCCGGCATGAAAATCATGGAGCTTGTTGAAAAAGATCTGAAACCATCAGACATTCTTGTTCCGGAGGCTTTTGAAAATGCACTGACATTGGATATGGCCCTGGGCTGCTCAACAAATTCGGTGCTGCATTTGCCGGCTATCGCTCATGAGGTTGGTCTGGAGCTGGATCTGGACATGATCAACCGGATCAGCTCCCGGGTGCCAAACCTGTGCAAGCTTGCCCCAAGCGGCCCTTACCATGTGCAGGATTTATACCAGGCTGGCGGCGTACAGGCCGTCATGAAGGAATTGTCGAAAAAGGATCTGCTGCATCTTGGTTTAATCACGGCTACCGGCCGCACGGTGAGTGAAAACATAGAAAATGCAAAGGTTTCAGACAGAAACGTCATCCGAAGCATTGACAATCCCCACACACAAACCGGTGGTATTGCCATCCTGAAGGGGAATATCGCACCGGACGGCGCAGCGGTAAAGCGGGCTGCTGTTGCGCAGGAAATGCTGGTACACAGCGGCCCTGCCAGGGTGTTTGATAGTGAGGATGCGGCCATTGAAGCCATCTACAGCGGCAAAATAATGAAAGGTGATGTGGTGATCATTCGGTATGAGGGGCCCAAAGGAGGGCCTGGCATGCGTGAAATGCTTGGCCCAACATCCGCAATCGCCGGGATGGGTCTGGACAAGGATGTGGCACTGATCACCGACGGCCGGTTTTCCGGAGCGTCCCGGGGGGCTTCCATCGGGCATGTCTCCCCCGAAGCAATGGTGGGCGGTCCCATAGCAGCAGTGTGTGACGGTGACATCATCAACATTAATATTCCGGAGGGAAGGCTGGATGTACAGCTGTCTCAGGAGGAAATCAACAGCAGGCTTCAGGGTTGGAAAGCCCCCGAACCCCGGATTAAAACCGGATATCTGGGAAGGTATGCAAGGCTGGTTTCTTCTGCCGACAAGGGAGCGATATTGGAATAGCAACCTGGACTTAAAATATGTGCGGCATTGAAAGCCAATTGGAGCCAACCCAATGGTATGTTCCCATGGAAAGATAAACCCAACTGGAACAATTCCTGATGAACGACCTGTAAAACATTGAAAGCGAGGAGGAGCCAAAATGAAACATGTTCTGTCGGTATTGGTCAATAATCATGCCGGGGTACTGTCAAGAGTATCAGGGCTGTTCAGCCGCCGCGGCTTTAACATTGATAGCCTGGCGGTGGGAATCACGAACAATCCGGGGATCTCCAGGATGACCATTGTGGTTGAAGGGGACGAGAGTACGGTTGATCAGGTCGAGAAACAACTGAGTAAGCTTATCGACATTCTGTGCGTACAGCGACTGGATATTGAAAACTCTGTTCATCGTGAACTGGCCCTGATCAAGGTGAACGGCGATACTTCGGTTCGTTCGGAAATTATGCAAATCGCCGAGGTTTTCCGCGCCAACATTATCGATATCTCGAAAAAGACGCTGACAATTGAGATCTCGGGCAGTGCTTCAAAGGTTGCCGCCATGCAGGAAATGCTCAAACCCTTTGGAATCCTTGAGGATGTCAGAACAGGCCTGATCTCGCTTGAACGCGGGGAAAAAACAATCAATGGATAGATACACAGGGAGTCTTCCTTTATATCCTAAAACAATATAAAGAAACCACCCTCTGTGTTGAATAGAAAGAAAGGAAGAATGGAAATGGCAAAGATGTTTTATGACAGTGATTGTGAACTGAAGCTGCTGGAAAACAAAACAGTAGCCATCATAGGTTATGGAAGCCAGGGACATGCCCATGCATTGAACCTGCACGAAAGTGGTGTCAATGTTGTGGTTGGCCTGGCACCCGGGTCGAAGAGCCGGGAGAAGGCACAGGCTGCGGGCCTGAAGGTTCTTGATACGGCAGAGGCTGCAAAGGCGGCGGATCTGATCATGATGCTGGTTCCGGATCAGGTACAGGCTGATATCTACAGGGATAGCATTGAAAAGAACCTTGAAGAGGGTAATGTGCTGTTGTTTGCCCATGGCTTCAACATTCATTTCAACCAGATTGTTCCTCCTGAAAATGTGGATGTTGTAATGGTTGCTCCAAAAGGCCCGGGTCATACCGTGCGCTCTCAATACACCGAGGGGCGGGGTGTTCCTTCACTGATCGCCATCCATCAGGATTTCAGCGGAAAAGCCCGTGATTACGCCCTGGCTTATGCATCAGGAATTGGTGCAGGCCGTGCGGGAATTCTGGAAACGACCTTCCGGGAAGAAACCGAAACCGATCTGTTCGGGGAACAGGCTGTTTTGTGCGGCGGTGTAACCGAACTGATGAAGGCTGGGTTTGAAACTTTGGTGGAAGCAGGGTACCAGCCCGAGAACGCATATTTTGAATGCATTCATGAAATGAAGCTGATCGTTGATCTGATCAACCAGGGCGGCTTTGAATATATGCGTTACTCCATCAGCGATACAGCAGAGTATGGTGATTATACCACCGGGAAAAAGATTATCACTGACGAGAGCAGAAAAGCCATGAAGCAGGTTTTGTCCGAGATTCAGGATGGCACCTTCGCTTCGAAGTGGATAGCCGAAAACAAGGCCGGAGGGCGTGCTCAATTGCTTGCCACCAGACGCAAGGAATCAGACCATCTTCTCGAGAAAACCGGGCGTGAACTGAGGAAAATGATGTCATGGCTTAAAAAGTAAACTTGACAAATCCTTAACCATGCGTTATCTTTTTGGTAAAGCCATTATTATCAAGGAAATTTGGCTTAGGTAGAGACATTTAACTAACTGATAGGGGGATTTACCATGAAAGCAACCGGTTATGTAAGGAAACTTGACTCACTTGGGCGTATTGTCCTACCCAAATCACTTCGCAGGCAGCTGAACATTAAAGAAGGGGACAGTATTGAAATGTTTGTCGATGATCAAGGCAATGTTGTTTTGGACAAATATATTCCAAGATGCACCTTTTGTGAGAACAGCAGCGAAAATATGGCAGAATACAAGGGTAAAACGATTTGCAGAGATTGTCTGAATATTATGTAAATTCAGACAACTGATAATTCCGGCGGAAGGTCGTCTCAGACCTTCCGTTGGAGAACCAGCAGCAAGCCAGTCCAGTCATAACAGAAAATCCTTGTTTGGTTTCAATATGATTGTAAGGTGCGATAAATGCGGCAGGAATGAATGAACTGCCGTTTTTAGTTACTTACATCTGTAAAACATCAAATACAAACAAGAATTTGATGTTTTACAGATGTAAGTACCGATAATGAGTTGTGGGCGAAGCCCACTTTTGTTATGTTCAAAAACATGATACAGTTTACAAGGCGAAACGTTTTATTCTGCCTCACAACACATCGGGATTCTCCGGGCAGCAATTGGGAGATTCTTTTCAGGTAATTCTTGTTTCTCCTCCATGCCAATAGGGTAAATGAATAGAGGGTTGACCATGACTGATAAATCCACACAGGCATATCCGGAAAGTCGGAGGGTATCATGCTGATTCGTGAATTAACGGAACAGATTGAAGAAAAAACACTTTCAGTTTTTGCTCAGCTGGTTTCAAAATCAAAAGGACGAAAACAGCCGATAAAAAAGTGTGACATCCGTACCGACTTCCAAAGGGATCGGGATCGAATCATCTACTCGAAAGCGTTCCGAAGGCTAAAGCACAAAACACAGGTCTTCATTTCACCGGAGGGAGACCACTACCGGACCAGGCTGACGCATACACTGGAGGTTTCACAGATCGCCAGAACCATCGCACGCAGCCTGCGATTGAATGAAGACCTTACCGAGGCCATTGCGCTGGGTCATGACTTGGGCCACACCCCGTTTGGACATGCGGGTGAAAGAGTCTTGCAGGAAATCTGTCCCCTTGGCTTTTCCCATAATGAGCAAAGCATCCGGGTGGTCGAAACACTGGAAAAGGGCAGACAGGGGCTGAATCTGACACGGGAGGTTCTGGATGGTATTTTATGCCACACGGGCGGGCTCGAGGCTTCAACTCTTGAGGGGCGAATCGTCAAGTTTGCCGACAGGATTGCCTATATCAACCATGACATTGAGGATGCCATCCGGGGCGGCGTTTTATCCCGTAACGAACTGCCTGCCGATTGTATAGCAGTGTTGGGGAATACTTCCAGTGAACGGATAAACAATATGATCATCAACATCATTGAAAACAGCGCAGACAAAAACCAGATCACCATGAGTGCGGAATACAGGGAAGCAACGGATGATCTGCGAAGCTTTCTATTTCAAACGGTCTATATCGGTTCCATTGCTAAAGCAGAAGAGAGCAAGGCAGAAAACATGATACGCCAGCTTTATCGCCAGTTGCTGCAAACCCCTGGGCTGTTGCCTGAGGAGTATTTCAATGAAATTGAAAGGGACGGAATACATCGTGTCGTATGCGACTATGTGGCCGGCATGTCCGACCGCTATGCGGTCAAGGTGTTTCGTTCCATGTATATTCCGGACTCATGGAGAGAATGGTAAAAGCCCTTTGAGGAATGCTCAGAGTGATTATCCACTACTGCATCACTGCCTGCTGAAATATTTTTTAGGAAGGGAGGAATTTTGAATAATTTGTCGAATATCATTAAGTGTGATCGATTGGGGGTCTTATGAATTACTATCCCGATGAACTCATCGAAGAAGTTCGGCTAAACAATGATTTGGTGGAGGTCGTTTCGGAATACCTTCATCTTGACAGGAAAGGGGGAGGTTATTTCGGGCTGTGTCCCTTTCACCGGGAAAAAACACCTTCTTTTTCCGTACAGCCGGTGAAACAGTTTTATTATTGTTTTGGCTGCAACAATGGAGGAAATGTATTTCATTTCATCATGCATATAGAGAATCTCGATTTTGTCGAAGCACTGCGCTTTTTAGCCGATCGTGCCGGAATGACACTCCCCGAGCCAGACGACCATGAGGAGCAGCATAAGATTAAGCTTAGAAAGGATCTCCTCGAGGTGAACCGGGAGGCTGCCAGGTTTTACTATTCAACCCTTGCCGGGAAAGCCGGGGCCAAGGCACAAAAATACCTGTTTAACAGGGGGCTTGCGCTGCAAACCCTTAAACGTTTCGGCATCGGGTTTGCGCCCGATGACTGGAGCGAATTATCCAGAGCGCTGCGAGCAAAGGGTTATCGCGAAGAGGTTTTAACAGAATCAGGGTTAAGCATGAAAAACAAAAATGGAAGCCTCACCGATCGGTTCCGAAACAGAATCATGTTTCCCATCTTTGATTTGCGGGGAAACGTTGTGGCTTTCGGCGGAAGGGTCATGGACGATTCCCTGCCGAAGTATGTGAATTCACCCGAAACCCTTTGTTACAGCAAGGGAAGAGAGCTGTTCGGAATGCATCTGGCCCGTAAAAGCACCGAAAAGAAGCTTTTAATCGTAGAAGGGTATATGGATGTCATTTCACTGCACCAGGCTGGGATTGACTATGCGGTGGCATCTTTGGGAACAGCGCTGACCAATATGCAGGGGCGGATTCTGAAGAAATACGCGGATGAGATCATTGTTTCCTATGACACCGATATCGCGGGCCGAAAAGCTACCGACAGAGGTCTTGAGATTTTAAGCCAGCTGGGCTGCCGCGCGAAAGTGCTTGAAATAACAGATGCGAAGGATCCAGACGAATATATTCGAAAATATGGTGCTGAAAAGTTTAAAAACCTTGTGGATCGGGCAATATCACTTTTAGAATACAAAATCAGGCAGTTAAAGCTGAATTTCCCTACCGACAACCCGGAAGGGAAGCTGGCCTTCCTCAACGGTGTTACAGATCTGTTGATCGAGCAGGAAAACATCATGGAAAGGGAAATGGTCATGAAAACAATTTCCCGGGATTACGATATTACGATGGATACACTGCAGGCCGAGGTGAACAGAAGGCTGAACCAGAAGAAACGGAAGGAAAAAAAACAGGAATTCGACAAAGCGGCAAGAAAAATGACAGGCTCCATTGGCACCTATATTATTAAAAAGAAGGAAGGGCCCAGGGCACAGAACGAGATTTTCCTCTTAACCCTTATAAGCACAGAAAACTCTCTGTACCCACAGGCAGCGCAACGCTACCCCGTATCCTGCTACACCGAGGGTGAAATCAGGGACATGGCTCAGGCATTATACCAAAGGCTGGGTGACGGTCATGATTTCTTACTGCATGAGTATATTTCAAAGCTGAACCCGGAAAAGGCCGCCGCCATTATCGGCTGTTCAGAGGAAGCCTGCAATTTTGAGGAACCTCAGAAAGCATTTGAGGATATTCTTCAATATTTGGAAAACATAAAGCTTGAGGACGAATTAAAGGATATTTCAAGCCGCTTGAAGAATATTAGCGACGAAGATGAAAAAAAGCGGCTGGTAAACCGAATGAATGAGATTATGCAAAAGAAGTCCAAATTAAAATAGACTCCATTCAAATATACGAGAGGTGGAATTAAGAAATATGGCAGATAAGGGAATAAGGAAAAAAGAATCTTCTGCCGGGATTACCGCTACCGAAGAAAAAAATGAACCCAAAGGAACTCCCGAGGTAAAAAAGGAGCCCTCTGCGGTTCTGCGGGAATTAGCGGACACAGGGAAGGCAAAAGGCATGCTCACTTACAGGGAAGTGATGGATGCTTTTGAGAAAATTGATATCCCACCGGAACAGATCGAAAAGGTTTATGATACCCTCGAGCATATGGGTATTGATGTTGTTCCTGAAATCGATGATGAAATTGAAGAGGTTGACATCGATGAAGATCCCGAGTTAAGCATACCCGAGGGGGTTACCATTGACGATCCGGTCAGAATGTATCTCAAGGAAATCGGAAAGGTTCCGCTTTTAACAGCCGACGAAGAGATCGAGCTGGCACAAAGAATGGAGTCCGGTGATGAGGAACCGAAAAAGAGGCTGGCCGAGGCAAACCTCAGGCTTGTTGTCAGCATTGCGAAAAGATATGTCGGAAGGGGCATGCTTTTTCTCGACCTCATACAGGAGGGCAACCTGGGGCTGATCAAAGCCGTTGAAAAATTTGACTATAAAAAGGGCTTCAAATTCAGTACTTATGCCACCTGGTGGATTCGCCAGGCGATTACCCGGGCAATAGCGGATCAGGCCAGAACCATCCGTATCCCGGTGCATATGGTTGAAACCATTAACAAGCTGATCCGTGTTTCCCGCCAGCTCTTGCAGGAGTTGGGCCGCGAACCGCTGCCCGATGAAGTTGCAAAAGAGATGGGCATGTCTGAAGACAAGGTCCGGGAGATCATGAAAATATCCCAGGAGCCGGTTTCTCTTGAAACCCCTATCGGGGAAGAGGAAGACAGCCACCTTGGGGATTTCATTCCCGATGACGATGCCCCGGCTCCGGCTGAATCGGCTGCATTTACGCTGCTGAAGGAACAGTTGATCGACGTGCTCGACACCCTAACACCACGTGAGGAAAAGGTGCTGCGGCTTCGCTTTGGCCTGGACGACGGGCGGGCCAGAACCCTGGAAGAGGTTGGCAAGGAATTTAATGTCACCCGTGAGCGCATCCGTCAAATCGAGGCGAAGGCGCTGAGAAAGCTTCGCCATCCCAGCAGAAGCAAGAAGTTGAAGGATTATTTGGATTAGAACGTTAAGGGAAAATTAATACAGGTACTTTTGTAAAGTTTTTTGACTGGAGAGCACACATATCGGGTTTACAGAATCCTATATGTGTGCTTTTTAACGATACTATACCAGTGATGGCCGGATATGAGTGATTGACGACGCCGAAAGAAGTCTTAGCCTTACAAGCACCACAATACACCCATTTCGATATACTGATTGTAAATGGGGGTATTTTTGATGAGAAGATCTACGCAAGCCAGATATGCTCCATACCTGCGAGTGCGTTACAGGAAGCGGCAGTATGGCAGTGTTCGTTCTTACCCGCAGGTACGAAACTTTATATTGATGCTCCGCTTTGCTCTGTGTGTTGTATGCTTCGTATTTGCAGTAAACGGTATGACAGATCACTTCAGGGCAGCCGTTGAAAACATCTGCGAATACAAGGTATCTCAGCTGGTCAGTGAGTATATTGACAGAGGTGTTTTACAGGCAACAGAGCTTTATCCGGTTAAAAGCTTTGTGCATGTGGCAAGAAACCCGCAAGGGCAGATTACCTCTGTGGAAACCGATGCCATCGAAGTGAACCGTTTTGCAGTAAATCTGTCAGAAAGTATTTTGGAAGAAATTAAAAAAAGAGAACGGGATGAAATAGAAGCTCCTTTGGGTGTCTTAACAGGGAACGGTTTATTGTCCGCATTGGGGTTTTCAGTGCCCTATCGCATCATGCCGGTCGGAAAGGTAACGGTATCCCCCAGCTCGGGTTTTGATCACTCAGGTATCAACCAGACCGTTCACCGATTGCAGATGGAGGTATCGGTGAATGTTAGAATTCTATTTCCACTGATGAAGAGAGAAGAGTCCGTTAAGCGTACGGTCATTGTGTCAGAAACTGTTATCATCGGTGACGTTCCAACTACATTGCTAACTAGAGAGCTTCCATGAAGCTCACAGTTTCCCTTGACAACAGCCAATAAAAGGTGCACAATCTTGTTACACACATGGGTGTAACGCGTGAACGGATGGTGGGAAGGGATGGTTTTTTATGCCTGATATTACGGTTGCAAAGGTAATGCAAAGAATGGTAGACTATTTGCGGGGGGATGCAAAACGCATTCAACATGCCATCAAGGTTCATTCTCTTGTTCGCAACATCGCTCTGCTGTCCAACCTGAAACGGGACAAGCTGACTGTTATTGAGATCACAGCGTTGCTGCACGATATTGGAATTCCTGAATGTGAGCGCAAATACAATTCCACAGCCGGCCATTATCAGGAGATGGAGGGCCCGCCTGTTGCCAGAAAGCTTCTGGAAGGAATCGCACTGGACAGGGATGATTTGGACAGAATCATCTATATGATTGGCCACCACCACAGCTACCATATGATCGACGGCGTTGATTTTCAAATTCTCATTGAAGCCGACTTCCTGGTGAACCTGTATGAACATGCAATTGATGAAGAAGGAATCATCAGTATCCGGGAAAAATATTTTAAAACGCAGGTCGGAAGGAGAATATTGGATTCCATGTACGATCTGTAAGGCGTTGGGGTGATCTTATGCCTTTAATTCATATGGTTCTGGCCGACAATGACGCGGAGTATGTTCACCGACTTGCACAATGGTTCAGGGAGAACAGGACGCGTCAGTTTCAAATTTCCGCATTTACTTCTCAGGACAGCTTTTCCAAATACCTGCAAAACGGGGATATCACCGCAGATGTTATCCTGTTGAATGAAAGCTTTCTCACGCCGCAACTGATGGAAAAAGGGAATATTATCGTTCTGGGCAGCTGTTCCGCACAGCTTCAATCCGTTGAAAAGTATCAGACGGCATCCTCTCTTTGCTCAGCGATCCTTTCACATCTTTCGGGGTGGGATCCTGTAAAGCCTGAGTTGGGGTATGCCGGCAAGAGCAGCATCATCGTTTGCTTTTCACCCGAACTGCGTCTGAAATCAACCCTGGCATTATGGCTGGCCGCCATGTCCAGGGATCATCTCCATATCAGCCTTGAAGCGTTCCCATATTATTCATTAAACCGCGAAGCCGACAGAACCCTTTCCGACATTATTTACCACATCAAGGCATCAAAGGGCAATCTTTCGATTGTACTGGAAAGTTCGGTAGCCACCCACGGAGGAATTACGCATATTCCAACCATGGACAACCCTCTTGATTTATGGGAGCTGACCGATAAGGAAACCTGCATTCTCACCGAAGCCCTTCTTTCCTGGGGGCGTTTTTCAAATATTATTGTGGACACAGAGTTCAATACCAGCCCCCGAACCCTACAATGGCTTGAAGCAGCATCCCGTGTCATTGTTCCCTTTACTGCAGCGCATCCACAGCCGGTTCTTAAAATGAAAAGCATGCTTTCAACCCTGCCGGGTGCCGAAACGGGTAAATACCGCTGGGTTTTGGCCTCTCAGAGTTCCAGCGAAGGCCTTCAGCAGTATTTCGACACATTGCATTCACTGCCCTGGCTTGAAGAATCAGATTATCGGAGCAGTCTCAACCTTGAAACACATATGCTCGAACAACTGAAGGCCTTAATTGCGGGGTGACAAGCCTCAGTGTTGTTTGTTTGAAAACTCTTGTTCAGGAATATTATCTTCAAGCTTCAGTGTTGTTCGTTAGAAACCCCTTATTCAGGCCTATCATCTTCAAGCTTCAACATTGTTCGTGTCAATTTGCTAGTTTTTATCGGATACCAGCCAGGCTTCCCAATGTGTTGCAAACAATAAGAATTTAGAGTGGATGGAAATGGAAACCATGTCAAAAGGTGAGTGGATCAAGGAAATCCGACAGGAGGTAATCCGCAAAAGAGAGCTGACCAATATCTCAGAGGCTGAAATGGATGAACAGCTTCTTTCCATTGTGGAGGAAGAGGTATTCCAAAGGGCAAGAGAGCTTCACATTGGGGTGATGGAAAAAAAGCAGCTGGTCGATTCAGTTTTTAATTCACTGCGCAGGCTCGATATCCTGGAACCCCTGCTGAAAGATCCGGCCATTACCGAGATTATGATCAATGGCCCGGAACACATTTTCGTCGAAAAGAACGGCAGATCCCATAGAATACCGCTGGCCTTTGAAGGCCGTGAGCAGCTTGAAGATATGGTTCAACGGATTGTTTCCCGTGTGAACCGCAGCGTCAACGAAGCCCAGCCCATTGTTGATGCCCGTCTGTCCGATGGCTCCAGGGTCAATGTTGTGTTAAACCCCATCGCCTTGCAGGGGCCGCTGGTGACCATCCGGAAGTTTCCTGAAAATCCGCTGACCATGCAGCAGCTCATTCAAATGAACACCCTCACCACAGAAGCTGCAGAGTTCCTTCAAAAAATTGTTCGGGCAAAATACAACCTGTTTATCTGCGGTGGTACAGGCTCCGGTAAAACGACCTTCCTGAATGTCCTGTCCAATTTTATCCCCTCCCACGAGCGCATCATTACCATCGAAGATTCTGCCGAGCTCAGGCTTTCAAATGTAGAGAACCTGGCGCGGATGGAAACCAGAAACGCCAATACCGAAGGGCTTGGAGAAATCCCGATGAAAGCATTGATTAAAACTTCCCTGCGAATGCGCCCCGAACGCATCATCGTCGGCGAAGTGCGCGGGGAGGAAGCTTTGGATATGCTGCAAGCCATGAATACAGGCCATGAAGGCTCCATGTCCACGGGTCACGCCAATTCCATTGGAGATATGCTCTCCCGGCTGGAAACCATGGTACTGATGGCAGCACCGTTGCCGCTCGAGGCAATCCGTAAGCAAATTGCGTCCAGCCTCGACATCATGATTTATCTTTCCCGTTTTCGGGATGGCTCGCGCAGGGTGGTGGAAATTGCAGAGGTTTCAGGCTACCGCCAGGGTGACATTGTTTTAAATTCGCTCTACAAATTTACTGAAGCAGGGGAAGACTGTCAGGGCAGGGTTACGGGCGCGTTAATGCCAACCGGCAACAAGCTTGAACACACGGACAAATTGCAGCATAACCTTGGTGATTGCAAGTAAAATGAAATTTCATGCCTGGGGAGCCGGCTTAGAAAGTCTGTTTATTTTTTGAAACATACATAAACATGTAAGAATGAGTGGAACTATACGGGTTTCAAGCCAATGAAAGTAGTGTCTCGTGAATAAATATGCTTTTCCAAACTGTCTCCTGGAGTAAAATGAAAATTTTGTTGTCAACATTGCTGCTGTGTGTTATACTACTATAGAATTAAAAATACACACGCAGTCCGATTTATGAAATTGTGCCCACAAACCTTTGAAACTGCAGCGATACTGCTTTAATAACGGGTCGCTCATGCTGGATTTTGCAAAGCAAAATCCTCTTTTTACGGGTGTGGAAGGGTTTTTCATAAAGTTGAATACTGCGGAGGGTAAACAGGAGGCAAAATTTTATGTCTGTCATTTCTATGAAACAGCTGTTGGAAGCTGGCGTCCACTTTGGACATCAAACCAGAAGATGGAACCCCAAGATGGCGGAATACATCTTCACCGAAAGAAACGGAATTTACATCATCGATCTGCAAAAAACAGTACGCAAGCTTGAAGAAGCCTATTTCTTCCTTCGCGGCGTGGTCGCCGAAGGCGGGGACATCCTCTTCGTAGGCACGAAAAAGCAGGCTCAGGATGCTATCCGTCAGGAAGCTGAAAGATGCGGCATGTTTTTTGTCAACAACCGCTGGCTCGGCGGCATGATGACAAACTTCAAAACCATCCGTAAACGTATCGAAAGGCTGAACGAGCTCCAGAAGATGGAAACTGACGGAACCTTTGATGTATTACCGAAAAAGGAAGTCATCAAGCTGAAGCTGGAAATGGAAAAGCTGGAAAAGAACCTGGGCGGTATTCGTGATCTGAAGAGAGCACCAGGCGCATTGTTCGTTGTGGATCCCCGCAAGGAAAGAATCGCAATCCTGGAAGCGAAGAAAATGGGTATTCCCGTTGTGGCAATTGTAGATACTAACTGTGATCCCGATGAAGTGGATTATGTCATTCCCGGAAACGACGATGCCATTCGTGCCGTCAAGCTGATTGCTGGGAAAATGGCTGATGCCGTTATCGAAGCAAGACAGGGCGAGCAGATGGACGCGGGCACGGATAAGGATGAAGATGGCGAAGAAGTTGCATTGAATGATGTAACGGAAGAAGAACAGATAGATGGAGAAGAATAATTGAAATTTGAATAGGAGGATCATTCAATGGAAATTACTGCTGGAATGGTAAAAGAACTCCGCGAGATGACCGGTTGCGGCATGATGGACTGCAAAAAGGCACTGACCGAATCAAACGGAGATGTCCAAAAGGCCGTTGAGTTTCTCAGGGAAAAGGGACTTGCCTCCGCTGCAAAGAAAGCCGGAAGAATTGCAGCCGAAGGGATTGTTGAATCATATATTCACGGCGGAGGAAGAATTGGCGTATTGGTTGAAGTGAATATCGAAACCGATTTCGCGGCGAAAAACCCGGATTTCCGCGCTTTTGTAAGGGATATAGCCATGCAGATCGCGGCAAGCAGCCCCCTGTATGTTCAGAGGGAAGATGTACCTGCCGAGGTTGTTGAAAAAGAAAAGGAAATTCTGAAACAACAGGCCATGAACGAAGGCAAGCCCGCAAACATCGCTGAAAAAATGGTAATCGGTCGCGTAGACAAGTTCTTCAAGCAGATCTGCCTGCTCGAACAGCCCTTCATCAAGGATACCGATAAGACCGTTCAGGACATCGTCAATGAAAAGATTGCCATGATCGGTGAAAAGATCAGCATCCGCCGCTTTACCCGCTACGAAATGGGTGAAGGCCTGACCAGGAAGGAAGAAAACTTCGCGGAAGAGGTTATGAAGCAGGTTAAGGGTTAATTTTATGAACAAAAAGGGTATATTAATCAAAAGTTAATATACCCTTTTTTATCAGGTACTCATTTGCAACGCTAAACAAACCCGGAGGTTTATATGGAGCTGAAATATAAACGTATACTGTTAAAGGTAAGCGGTGAAGCACTTGCTTCAGAGAGTGGGTTCGGAATTGATCAGACCATGCTCGGTGCCATCTGCACATCTTTAAAGCAAGCTATGGATATGGGTGTGGAGATTGCGGTGGTCGTCGGTGGCGGAAACTTCTGGCGCGGCCGCTCTGGCAAAGGGATGGACAGGACAACGGCAGATCATATGGGGATGATGGCTACGGTGATCAATGCCCTGGCTCTTGCAGATGCCCTTGAATCCAGGGGTGTTCCAACAAGAGTACAGACTGCCATTGATATGAGAAGAATTGCCGAACCATATATCCGCGGTCGTGCTGTGCGGCATCTGGAAAAGAAGAGGGTTGTGATCTTCGCCTGCGGAACCGGAAATCCTTTCTTCACAACCGACACGGCAGCTGCCCTGAGAGCGGCTGAAATTGATGCTGAAGCCATCCTTCTGGCGAAAAACGTCGATGCCGTCTACGATTCGGATCCGAAGCTGAACTGTAATGCCGTAAAGTTTGATAAAATTTCTTTTCTGGAGGTCATCAACCGCCAGCTTGGTGTGATGGACTCTACAGCGTCATCGCTTTGCATGGACAATAACATCCCCGTTATTGTTTTCAGCATAAAAGAGCCTGATAATATCATCAAGGTTCTTACCGGCAACAATATTGGAACCTATATTGCAAAGGAGGTATAATCATGGATCAGGAATACGCAGTTGTAACTGAAAAAATGGACAGAACCATTCTCGTCTTAAAGGAAGAACTGGCGAACATCCGCGCCGGCCGCGCAAATCCGCACCTTTTGGATAAGCTTGTGGTTGAGTACTACGGTACGCCCACACCTGTCAGCCAGGTTGCGAACATCAGCATTCCCGAGGCAAGGCAAATTGTCATTCAGCCATGGGACAGCAAGCTGCTGCCTGCAATCGAAAAGGCAATTCATGCTTCCAATATGGGGTTGAATCCGAACAATGACGGTAAGATCATCCGTCTGATATTCCCGCCATTAACCGAAGAACGCCGTGTTGAGCTGACAAAGCAGGTGCGCAAAGATGGTGAAAACTCCAAGGTTGCTATCCGCCAGGTTCGACGGGACGCCATTGAAAACTTTAAGAAGATGAAAAAGAACAGTGAGATGACCGAGGATGATTTAAAAATTGCAGAAAAAGATATTCAGGACCTCACCGACGGTTACATAGAGGATATTGACAAGATTGTAGCCGCCAAGGTGGATGAGATTATGGAAGTATAATCATCTGCAATCCCTCGCGGGTTCCAGTTATTATTGTAAATCATTCAAAGGGCAGGGGACAGGCAGCAGCAAAGTAATCCCCTGCTTTATTTTGTCGTCAAGGCCTGAAACATCTTTAAATGAAACTAAACAGGAATTGATATCCTTTGTTTCATAGCTGGTATCACATAAACATGCGTGAATTCAAGGTAAGACCACGCATTTTTACAGGTGGAAAAAGTTGGAGAGAAAAATGAATGAGTTGGACTTAACCGGCATGCTTCTGTGGGAAGCCAAGGAAGTACTTGCGCGTCAGGGCATTCAGGATTTCAAAGTAGTTGTCACAGCTCCGCCCCGTCAAACCGAGCGGGCCGTGCGGGACGATTTTCGCGTACTGCTGGTGAACCATGAGAAATCACCGATAGAGCTTCTTGTCTGCGGTAAGATATAGGGGGATGGTTCCTCTGCACAAGGGGACGGTTCTTCTGTGCAATATGGATGGTACAGCTCTTCGGCATTGTTTTTAAGCAGCGAGTGCATGCAGCAGGTGAACGATCCTTCGATATCATTTTGACAGATTTTCAAGCTAATTATTCTCGTTTATACATACATGAGGATTTTTATTCTGACTTTTTACTGGATTACCTGGGAAAATCAAATTGACCTCTACACTACAGGAAAGCAAGAATACCATTTTTCAACAGGAGAGTTTCATGATCGAATTAAAGGGCATCAATAAAACCTTCAAGGTATCCAGAAGAAACGCAGGGCTGAAGGAAGCTGTCAAATCCCTGTTCAAAAAAGAATATGAGCTCATCCATGCCCTGAATGATATCTCATTTACCATCAATGATGGAGAAATCGTCGGCTATATTGGCCCCAATGGGGCCGGAAAAAGCAGCACGATAAAGATTATGAGCGGCATCCTCACGCCGGACAGCGGCGAATGCGTGATCAACGGAAGGGTCCCATGGAAGGAAAGAATTCGTCATGTCAGTGATATCGGGGTGGTTTTCGGTCAGCGATCCCAACTGTGGTGGGATGTCCCGGTCATGGACTCCTTTGAGCTGTTGCGGGATATTTACAAAGTTCCGGATAAGGTTTTCACAAACAATGTAGCAGAGCTTTCCGAAATGCTCGAGCTGGACATGCTCCTGCGAACCCCTGCCCGCCAGCTAAGCCTGGGGCAGAGGATGCGCTGTGAAATTGCCGCATCGCTGCTGCATCAACCAAAGGTTTTATTTCTGGATGAACCTACCATTGGCCTGGATGCGGTCTCAAAAATCGCCGTACGGGACTTTATCAAAAAGGTGAACGCGGAAAGAAAAACAACCGTTTTGCTGACAACCCATGACATGCAGGATATCGAAGCACTGGCTGAACGCATCATCCTTATCGGAAAAGGTCGGATTCTGCTGGATGGCTCTATTGGCGAACTGCAAAAGAGGAATTCTCCGGTTCGCAAACTGACCATAAAATACTCGGGAGAGGATTTTTCTCTTTGCGAAGGAGCCAGTTTCCTTGAAAAAATACAAGGACATGCCGTTATTGCAGCCGATACGCGAATTGTATCGGTTTCAGAAGTGATCACCTTCCTGTCGAAGCAGGTGGAGGTGCTTGATCTTTCAGTTTCCGGGTCAACAGCCGAAGAGATGGTGGTCTCCCTGTACAAGGAGTTTTCGATATGAGGAAGTACATCAGCTTTTTCAGAATGCGTTTTATCAACGGATTACAGTATCGGACGGCGGCTTATGCCGGAATCGCCACACAGTTTGCCTGGGGTTTTATGGAGATTCTGATGTTTCGAGCCTTTTATACTGCCAATCCGCAGGCGTTTCCGATGGAGTTTTCCCAGCTGTCCTCGTATATTTGGCTGCAGCAGGCCTTGTTGGCTTTGTTCATGACATGGTTTTTGGAAAATGACATTTTTTCCGCAATCACATCCGGAAATGTTGCCTATGAGCTGGTCAGACCCATGAACCTGTATCGCATGTGGTTTGTCAAAAGCCTTGCCAGCAGGCTGTCCAAGGCAGTTCTGCGCTGTATGCCGATCCTGTTGGTTGCCGCATTTCTGCCTGCGCCCTATAACATATCGCTTCCTTCGGGTTTTCCGGAATTTATTTGGTTTTCTGTCTCTCTGTTGCTGGGGTTCCTGATTGTGGTTGCCTTTTGTATGCTGATATATATTGCAACCTTTTACACCATGTCTCCCATGGGGGTACGTCTGATTGCGGTGACTATGGTGGAGTTTTTTTCCGGTGCGGTGATTCCGATTCCTTTTTTTCCGGATAAAATCCGCCTGGTTTTTGAACTGCTTCCCTTTGCATCCATGCAGAACATGCCCCTGCGCATCTACAGCGGAAATATCAAAGGAAGTGAAATTTTAACAGGAATTGCACTCCAGGTCTTCTGGCTGGTGGTGATGCTGGCAACAGGCAGACTGTTGATGAACAGAGCCCTGAAAAGGGTTGTCATACAGGGAGGTTGAGGATATGACTGAACAGGGAGGAGGTAAACCATGAAGCTGTACCTGAAATATCTGTCTATTCATTTACGCAGCCAAATGCAATATAAGGTCTCTTTTTTCCTGACCCTGCTGGGACAGTTTGTCCTGTCTTTTTCTGTTTTCCTGGGTATCTACTTCATGTTCGGTCGGTTCAACAGGGTGGAGGGCTTTACCTACGAAGAGGTGCTGATTTGCTTTGCCATTGTGCTGACGGCTTTTTCCATTGCAGAATGCTTTGCCAGGGGGTTCGACACGTTTTCAACCATTCTGGGAAACGGTGAGTTTGACCGGGTCATGGTTCGCCCCCGCAATGAGATCTTTCAGGTTCTGGCAACGAAAGTTGACCTTTCAAGGTTTGGCAGGCTGCTGCAGGCCTTTATTATTTTCCTGTATGCAATTCCTGCTGGAAACATCACCTGGACATTGGATAAGGTTGTTACCCTTTTACTGATGATTGGATCCGGCGTGGTGGTCTTTTCATGCCTGTTTTTGGTATACGCGGCGCTTTGTTTTTTTACCACCGAAGGGCTGGAGTTCATGAACATTTTTACCGACGGTGGTCGTGAATTCGGCAAGTATCCATTTTCAATCTATGGCAGCGGGGTTCTGAAGTTTTTTACCTATGTTATTCCGCTGGCGCTTTTCCAGTATTACCCTTTTCTATATCTTGTGGGAAAGTCAGATAACCGTTTGTACATGTTTTATCCATTGCTGGCTTTGCTTTTTGTTCTTCCATGTCTGGCGCTTTGGCGCTTTGGAGTAAAACACTTTAAATCGACCGGTTCATGAAATCATTCCCCAAACAGCCGTAAAAGCTCTTGAGTTCAAGTTTAAGCCTGTTCATTTCTGCTGCAAACCACTCACTTGCACCCAAAAAAATGTTCTTGGATTTACCTTAAATACCCATGCTTTTCACCTGACCTTTACCTGCAGTTTCAACCCTTTTTTCTGCTGGTAAATATGACAATATCCGATCATTTATTTTTAATATTTTTGTTAATAATTTCACAAGAATATGATTGAACTGGAAGGTTTGGTATGCTATGATCTTATGGGTTACTTTAAACGACAGTAAAATCAACAGAGTTTACCGGCTATAAAGCTACAGCGGCTGGTCGCCCATGCAGACCGGTGTTGCGATTGCAAAACAATTGCTTCTGTTGCAATAAGAAGGGGATCATATGGAAAACAGATCAAAGATTGCGATTATTGGTTCGGGTTTCGTTGGTGCATCGACGGCTTTTGCCATGTCACTGAACCAAATGGTCAACGAAATGGTATTGATTGATGTGAACAAGGAGAAGTCCATTGGCGAAGCTATGGACATTAGTCATGGGCTGTCCTTTCTGGGGCAGATGTCGGTTTACGGGGGAGATTATTCCGACTGCTGCAATTGCGATGCCATTATCATCACAGCCGGATGTAACCGGAAACCGGGTGAAACACGCATTGATCTGGCAAGGAAAAATGTGACCATTGCTAAGGAAATCGTTAGCAATGTGATGAAGTATTACACAAGAGGGGTTATCCTCGTAGTTTCCAACCCGGTTGATATTCTGACATATAAGATCAGTCAATGGTCCGGGCTTCCGGATGGCAGAGTTTTTGGAACAGGCACGGTTCTGGACAGTTCAAGGTTCAGGTTCCTGCTTAGCCGAAAATTTAACGTGGATGTAAGAAATGTTCATGGCTATATCATTGGTGAGCATGGTGATTCTCAGCTGCCGCTTTGGAGCGCGACCCACATTGCCGGCAAGAATATCACGGAATTCTTCAACGATCCGGCTTATGGCATTACCGAGGAAATTAAGAATGCCATTATTGATGATGTGAAGACTTCAGGCGGTGAAATCATTCGCAAAAAGGGTGCCACCTATTATGCGATTGCGGTTGCCATCAACACAATCCTTGAATCTCTTCTGAAGAATCAAAATACAATCAGGACGGTATCTTCCGTTATCCACAATCTATACGGCATCGATGATGTTGCGCTGAGCCTGCCATCCATTGTCAATGCCAATGGGGTTAAGGCCATCTTCGATCTGAAGCTGACCGGGGAAGAACAGAAGCTGCTGGCAAATTCTGCAGATCAGCTGAAAACAGTTTTGGAACAGGTAAAAGATATATAACACCTGGCTGATGTATTAAACTGTCAGGTTCCTGAAATTGGTTGTGGGCGCAGCCCGCGAATATGTAAAAGGAGTGAAAGCCTCATGGATTACAGAAAAGAATCATTAAGACTGCACGGAGAATGGAAAGGAAAGCTTGAAGTTATCGCCTCCGTTCCCGTTAAAAACAAGGAAGACCTTTCGCTGGCATACACCCCCGGTGTTGCCGAACCCTGCCTGGCCATCCAAAAGGATGTGGATCTGTCTTACGAGCTGACAAGAAGATGGAACCTTGTTGCTGTTGTAACCGATGGAACCGCAGTACTGGGTCTTGGCGACATTGGTCCGGAAGCCGGCATGCCGGTGATGGAAGGAAAATGTGTTTTGTTTAAAACCTTTGGTAATGTGGACGCATTCCCGCTTTGCATCCGCTCAAAGAATGCTGATGATATTGTACAGACTGTGAAGCTGCTGGCTGGCAGCTTTGGCGGAATCAACCTGGAAGATATATCGGCACCCCGCTGCTTTGAGATTGAACGTCGATTGAAGAAGGAATGTGATATTCCCATTTTCCATGACGATCAGCACGGCACCGCCATTGTTACCCTCGCAGCAATGCTGAATGCCCTGAAGCTGACAAAGAAGAGTATCAATGATATCGAAGTGGTGGTGAATGGCTCCGGTGCTGCCGGTATTGCTATTACAAAGCTTTTGATGGCCATGGGCCTGAAAAAGGTTATTCTTTGCGATACAAAGGGCGCTATCTATGAAGACAGGGACAACTTGAATGCTGAAAAAGCCGAAATGGCCAAGATTTCAAACCTGCAAAAGAAAAAAGGCCTCTTAAAGGATGTTATCGTGGGCTCGGATGTGTTTATCGGAGTTTCTGCGGCTGGCATGCTGACAAAGGAAATGGTCATGACCATGGCCAGGGATCCGATCATCTTTGCCATGGCTAACCCCACGCCGGAGATTATGCCCGACGAAGCGAAGGAGGCCGGAGCAAGTGTGGTGGGCACAGGCCGTTCAGACTTCCCGAACCAGATCAATAATGTCCTTGCATTCCCAGGCCTTTTCAGAGGCACCCTTGATGTCAGGGCCAGTGATATCAACGATGAAATGAAGATCGCTGCTGCCAAAGCCATTGCGGAAATCGTTTCGGAGGAAGAGTTGAACGCCGATTATGTTATCCCGGCACCATTCGATGCAAGGGTGGCCAGCAGCGTTGCCGCCGCCGTAGCAGAAGCCGCCAGAAAATCCGGCGTAAACAGAATCTGAACCAGGGGGCGGGGTCCAGGTCCCTTGGCTCAATTTAACCAGTACTCGGGCTCATTGAGTGAACCAAAACCATTTTATCATCGTATCAAAAGGAAGCAGGATTATCCCTGCTTCTTTTCTTTTCTTAAAAGCGAACAACTTTCCCACCTTAACCTGTACTGAAATGCACTGGCACCGACATTATGAAGTGCGTATAACACCGCCGTCAATAGCTTGCTGTCAAGGCAAGCGCCCATAACACAGTGGGGTAGTTGAGTAAATCATATTTTGTCATTTTTTGCGGTTAAACAATTTTTTATACATCAATATTTGTTTTTTATACATCATGTGGCGACGACTTGTTCATTCATGCAAAAATAAAGGCGCTTCACGCAAGATAACCGTGAAGCTATCCATATAATAACATTTCAATATATTGATTTCCAACCATATCTGTATTAGAATGGATAAGACTCACAATTCGACTATCCTCTGCAGCATTCTCCAGCAACTGGCCCGGAAAGCATAAAACATGTATGATGGTATGTTTATTTATCTTAAACTGTATCAGCAACCAAATCACAAAAGGTAAAATTTTTAAGGCACGATGAAGGGCTTTTACAAGCGTAAAAACTATAACAGCCAGCTCTGTTTTGTGTACAAAAAACCACTGAATGCATGAACGATATCTTTTGTGAGGGCAATATGACAGGAAAGATCATCAACGGTAAATACAGAATCACTGAAAAGCTGGGAACCGGCGGGTCAGCAGAAGTATACAAGGCATACCATATCCATTTGCAGACACCATGGGCGCTGAAATTCATTTCATCCATGCAGGACTGCGCACTGAACGAGCTTGAAATTCTCAGAAGCCTGAATCATCCTGCCTTCCCCAGGCTTGTCGATGTGATCGCCTGGGAAAGCCAAACCATCCTTGTGTTTGATTATTACGAGGGGCTTACCCTGCAGCAAACCCTCGAGCAATATGGCCCCATCGACGAGCAGCGGGCCCGCAATATGGCCGGGCAGATCCTGGATGCGCTGAGCTATCTGCATGGCTGCTCGCCAGAGCCCATCATCTACAGGGATTTGAAGCCATCCAACCTGATGCTGCTGGCAGATGACACCATTAAAATGATCGATTTTGGTGCGGCAAGGCTGTTCAAGCAGGAAAACTCCGATGACACGGTATACCTGGGAACCCCAGGATATGCGGCCCCGGAACAGTACGGCGCAGCACAAACCGACATACGCACCGATATTTTTAATTTTGGTATGACCCTGTTTCATCTGGTTACCGGAAAGCATCCGCTGCAATGCGCCGAGTCGCAGCGAGAGCAAATCCTGGGGTTGTCGGGTGTATCCCAGCAGTTTGCATCGGTTCTATTGCGCTGTGTTTCTGTGAACCCCATGGAACGCTATGGAGATATTGCTGAAATCAGAAAGGCTCTGAAGACGGAATCTGAAAGGTTACAGCCAGCACCTGCGGCGATAGGAAAGAATGCTGTTGAAATCAGTGTTTCAGGCATTCAAAGCGGCATCGGCGTAACCCACTTCTGCCTCTTGTTCGGGATGTGGCTAAAAAAACAGGGGTTTCGCACCGCCGTATTGGAATATGGTGAAAACCGTGATGCCATGGCATTATGCAAGCTGGTTGAAAAGGAAGCCCATGTTCAAAGAAACGGTTTTTTCCAGGTTCACGGCCTGTCCATTTACCCATCCATGCGCAAAGAAAAAATCGACTGCTTTAAAAGGTCGGAATATGAATATATCCTGGTAGATTACGGTGTACACAGCGAATATGTTTCCCTGCTGTCCCAGCGCAGCGATGTCAGGCTGATCTTTGCCCCGGGCGCAGACTGGAAGCTGGCACTGCTGGGGAGTTTTCTGCGCAGTCATCAAGCTGCGGCAAACAGTCTGAACACGTATTTGTGTTTTCCATTCCAAAACCAAAAATCCCTGCGAATCATACAAACTTATTTTCATCTTTCCAATATGCTTACCATTCCCTATGTCATAAACCCCTGGAAGTTGGACCAGGAGGAAAGGCATGCGATGGAATTGATCTATGAAAAGCTGTTTCAGGCCGATTCCAAACTGAATCATACCAGCAAGAGGAGGACGAGTTAAAATGGCATTTTTGAAAAAGAAAAGTAAACTGCCTGCTGCCTTTCTACGGTTTTTTTTGGTTCTTAGCCTTATCGTGCTTTTTTTGGTCAGCTTATATTATCTGTATCAGGTGAAAATGAAAGAAGTAAAGGCGCATCATGATGAAGAAATCGGACAATATCGTTTTC
Source organism: uncultured Ruminiclostridium sp. (assembly GCA_964450305.1). Taxonomy (GTDB): domain Bacteria; phylum Bacillota; class Clostridia; order DSM-8532; family DSM-8532; genus JAAYJG01. The sequence continues at coordinate 9,468 of CAYVFB010000003.1, read as the reverse complement.
AGTTGTATCAGCTGGACAGGCAGGTATTTGTGCCGAAGCAGGATATTGAGTATGGAACCATGCTTTCAGCCGATCTTTTCGAGCAGATCTCCATGAAAATGCAGATCAGCCAGGACTTGCTGCTCGATGAGAATGATATGGGCAAAACCAGTCTGGTCAGGCTTCCAAAGGGCATTCCGGTCACAAAATCGGTCGTTACGGATATACTTCCTGTCAATGACCTGCGCAAGGTTGAATTCAATATGTTTTTGCTGCAGACCGATCAGCGTGCAGGGGAATTTGTGGATATCCGCATTGTTTTTCCAAACGGTGAAAACTACATCGTTTTAAGCAAAAAGCAGGTGAAAGCCATGGAGGCAGCAGATAATATACTTTGGCTGTGGCTGGATGAAACGGAAATCCATCAGATCTCCAGTGCCATCATCGACGCATATTTGCATCCGGGAACAAAGCTTTACGCTGCAACCTATGTGCTGCCTGAAACCCAGGCTGCGGCAACCCCCTTCTATCCAGTAAACCCGGATGTGCTTGATCTGATGCGCACCGATCCAAACATCCTCAAGAAAGCCTCCGATTTGCTTGCAAGGGAGGCAAGGGCACTGCTTGAAAGCAATCTGCAGGCTATGACCCTTGACCAGGTAACAAAGGTTTCAGCCGGTGTCGGGGAAGAGATCTCCAATGCCAGTGAGGCGACAAAGAATGCCGAGCTGAATAAAGCGCAGCAGGAAAACCAACAGTATGAAAACCAGCAACAGGAAGGTCTCAGCCCCGATTCTGCTACAGGAGAGAAGGCTAACGATACATTCAATTAATGCCTGAGAGCAAAAAACAAGACGGAAAGCGATTGCACGCATGCAACCCATGAGAAAGCAATCGTTGCAAGCCAGCAATCATCAAAGCAACCGTTGCAAGCATGTTTAGAAGATGAAATAACTCCCGGAGGGTCAATTATGCCGCATAAATGCACACGGCTTGGTTTTGCCGGTTTCTGTAAAACCGATATCATCCTGTACTTAGCCAGAATCCTCACCTGCCTTGGCGAAAGCGTTGCCATCGTAGATCTGTCAGGCGAACAGGGTTTACGTCTGTCGGTGCCTGCAGGCATATACTCGGATGACAGGCTTGAGTACAGAGGAGTGGAGGTTTTTCTTAACTGCGCCAATAACAGCGTTACGGAAGAAACCCAATCCAGCCACTCTATGGTTTTACTGGATTACGGTGTAAACACCAAAGCCCTTGAAAGCATGAAGGAATTAAGAACCCTGTTTATCGTTACCGATTTGCAGCGGGATCATGCCGTGCCTCTGGCGTCCTTTTTGGAGCATCTTCAGGGCCCCACAGACAGCGTACGCATCATCCGGGATATCGTTCCGGGTAAAATCAGGCCCAGATATATTGATTCACTGCTGCAGGCAGGACAGCATACAAACCTGCTGGCGAAATATGAGTTTTCCTTCGACGGAGCCGAATACAGTCAAAGGCTTCTAAGCCAGTATGATGATATTTTCCACTTTACCAAAATAACAGAAAGCTTTAAAAGCATGCTGCTGGAAGTCGTTACCGAGCTTTTGGGGTATGACAGAAAGGCTGCGGCCAAGGCGATAAAAAAAGCACAGCACGGAGGTTGATCAAGTGCAGGTATCATTTTGGAGCAATTCCCATCAACTGGGAACCACACAGAACATGGCGGCCGTTGCCGTTCTAACGGCCCTGGAATACCGCCTGCGCGTCCTGATGGCTCATACCCATTTTGACAGAAGCTCACTGGAATCGGCCTTTATCGAAAAGCGGTATATGCGCGATCAGCTGACCGACCTGTCAGATTCGGGCATAGACGCGCTCAGCCGTTTCGTTCGGTTCAACCGGGTGGATAAGGATGTGATCGCGGGCTTTTCCACAACCATTCTAAAAAACAAGCTGGACCTCCTTTTTGGAACCCGTAACACAAACCGGGAGATTTTTTTTAGCAATCTGAAACCTGTGATCGGCACGATTGTGCAATCGGCGTCTGCGGATTATGACCTGGTTCTGATAGATACCGCACCGGGAAACAACGATATTTCTGCGAAGATATTGGAGCAATCGGATTTGATTATCGTGAACCTTAGCCAGAACATTCACATTTTGGAGGATTTTCTGGGGGGGAGCATGGATTACAGGGACAAGATGATGATTTTGCTTGGAAAGTATGATGCCAATTCACGCTTCAATTTAAAGGCCATCCGTAAAAAAGCCGTAAGCATACCGGTTCTGGCCATACCATATGACATTGGTTTTGCCGATGCATGTGCCGAAAGCCGGGTGGTTGATTTCTTCATGAAAAACCTGACAGTGGAAAGGGACGATCCGCATTTTCCTTTCATGATGGGGGTTCGGGAAGCTGCAGAAGCCATCCTTGCGCGGCTTGGTTTTGAAACGGAAATAAAAAGTGGACAGACAGGTAACGCCCATGAATGAGTTTATTTTAGCCATGATTCTGCTTTGTCTTTTTGGTTTTTGCGTGTTGTACTACAGGATGAACCGCATTCAACCCGAACCCGCCGAACCGGACGATGACCGATACACCATCGCAGCCATCCTTCTTTTTGTCCGGGAAGCCTTTAATGACATCCTGAAAACAAACCTGTATGAGATGAATATCACACGGGAGGAATTCGACAAGCGGGTTCACAACAGAAATCAGCTGCGTAAAGCGTTGAAAACCTGCACCTATGGCGATATGAACGCCAAAAACTATATCCGGGATTTTATCAAGGATATCCTTGTGAAAAGGTACAACATCAACGAAGGAAACATCCATCGAATTATCAGCTTTGACAACCCTGACAAGCTGACCGTGCAGGATAAATTTGAAATCCTGCTGTACCATTCCAAAAAGCTGCACGGATACAGGGCACTGGAGGCCCTCATCATTGAAAACCATCTGGACAGGCCTGTGATGGTGGCCGACGGGGTGTCCTTCAAGGTAACCGCAGATGATATTGAACGTATTTTTCTCCAAAAGCAGCACCTGTATTGCTTTGAAGACAAGCTGAACATCATTGCCCAAAGGGTTTATCAGCTGTACAAGGGCTATGGCGTCATCGATGAGATACGGGATATGCGCATAGACGGCGTTTCAGGCGGGGTATCCGGTATTCCGTCCACCTTCCACGAGGAGGTGGATCTGTCGGTGGGCATTTCCATTGTGTCGTCCCTTCCATCCAGCTATGACTCCATTTGGGTGTTTTTCAAGGGAAAAACCATCCATCTTTCCTTTTTAAGCTTTGGCAGTGAATCGGAATTGATTCGTGTATGTAAAAACATTTACCGGTACAACTATCCCGGGCAGTTAAGCGAAAGCAACGGCTACAAGGTGAATGAGATGAAGGATGGCAGCCGCGTGGTGGTTGTCAGGCCCCCATTTGCAGAGTCCTGGGCTTTCTTTGTCAGAAAGTTTGATTCCATCGAAAAAGCAGAGGTCCAGGAGCTGATCATCGACAAGGGGAAGGAAATTCCCATCGAACTGATCAAGTGGCTCGTGAAAGGGTGTCGCGTCACTGCCGTCACGGGATCACAGGGAACAGGAAAAACCACGCTCTTAATGGCGATCATCAAATACATCAGCCCGGCCTTTACCCTGAGGATTCAAGAGCTGGCATTTGAGCTGCACCTTCGGAAAATCTATCCCGAGCGAAACATTTTAACCTTCAGGGAGACCCCCACCATTTCCGGCCAGGAGGGGCTGGATTTACAAAAGAAGACCGACGGAACCGTGAACATTCTCGGGGAGGTTGCCACAGCCCCTGTCAGCGCGTGGATGCTCCAAATGGCTCAGGTGGCAAGCCTGTTTACATTGTTTACACACCATGCGAAAACCACGGAAAATCTGGTGAAAGCCCTTCGCAACAACCTGCTGCAAACCGGGGCATTCAGCAATGAAAAAATTGCCGAACAGCAGGTGGCCGATGTGATCAATTTCGACATCCACCTCACAAAGGATATCACCGGGCATCGGTATATTGAAAGAATTACCGAGATCCTGCCGGTTGAAAGCGTCGGTTATCCCAATCTGACCGCTTCTGGCGGCGAAGCATTGAATACAGAATTTTTAACTGCAGCCCGGGAGTTTTTTGTCCGTATGACCGACCGCAAGATCTTTGAAACCAGAGATATCGTGGTTTGGGAGAATGGCTGTTATAAGGGCGTGGGAAGGCTGAGCGAAGGGCAAATCGCATCGATTGGACAAAACCTTACACCAGATGAACGGGAGGAATTCGAGGCGTTTCATGATAAGTGTTTTCATGTCGGAGGTAACGCAGTATGAATGAAACAACGGTTCGCTTGCTCATCCTGTTGCTGCTCCTGCTTGCTGTTGTCATCATCACTGCGGTTGCAGCCTATATTCTGCTATCAAAGCAAATTCGCAGGACGAACCTGAAGGTGGAGTGGAAATCCGGAAAGGATACGCTTTACTCCTTATATATCCTGGCTCAAAAATTTCCTCCGCTGAAAAAATACATGCAAAAGATCAGAAAGCGAATAGAGCTTCTGAATCTGTCCGATGACTGGACCATCAGCAGAAAAACCATGAGGTTCACGTTAATATCATTGGGAATTACCCTTATAGTTTTGGTCTTCCTGCTGCTGTGCAGCGGCAGCATCTATTTTATGTGCATATCCTTTATGACGGTCATCATGATGCACAGCCAGATTATGCGGTTACTAACGGACAGAATGGACAACAAGCTGCTTAGACAGTTTGAAAGCTTTCTTGGCAATGTCAGGCACCATTATCACGAACATGGAATGGTCGATGAGGCCGTGTACGACAGCATTACCGAATGCGGCTATGAGATTTCGCAGCACGCAGGACGCATATACGAAGTGCTGACCTCCAGCGACATGGATGATGCGGTTTCGCAATACAATGAAACCGCCCCGAACAAGTTCATGAAGACCTTTATCGCCATGTGCTATCTGGTTCAGCGTTTCGGTGACAAGGTTATGGATAACAAGTCGGTTTTTCTGAACAATTTGAATTACCTGAAGCAGGAGATCAACATGGAGCTGCTGCGTCGGGAGAAGCTGGGTTATCTGTTTCAAAGCCTTTCCGTGATTTCCGTTTTTCCAATCTTCACCTTGCGCCCATTGGAGAGCTGGGCGATATCAAACATTCCGGAGTTGACAGAGTATTATCGCGGGGCTTATGGCTTCCTCGCCACGGTTGCATTGTTTGGGCTGGTGTTCGCGGCATATCAGCTGATCGGGCGGCTGCAGAGCAATGTCAGGTATACGCCGCTGAATACAAAGCTGATTGAATGGCTGTTGAAAATCCCTTTGTTCAGAACCTTTATTGAAGGCATGGTTCAAAAGAATTATACACGGGCACTTAAATTTGACAGCCTGCTGAAAAGAACCGGTGCAAAGACCGGTGTGAATGCGTTTCTGGCTCAAAAAGCCCTGTATGCAATAATAAGCTTCCTGCTCACAATCGTCATCTGCTTAAACGTTCATGCCATTATACGGCGAAACCTGCTCACAACATCAAATAACCTTTGGATGGCGCAGTTCAATGGCCAGATCTCGGAAGATGCTGAAATGCAGATCATTGAAAGCGACAGAAAATTCATTCTTCATTTCCGAGGTCGGAACGCTGCATTTTCACAGATTGAACAAGCGCTGCGAGACTCGGGGGAGTACACCGATCCCCGGCAATCAGGCATCGCAGCGAAACGCATTTTAAACAAGCTTGAAATCTATAACGCACAAACCTTCAAATGGTGGGAGCTGCTGATCGCAATACTCGCAGCCATTATCGCCTGGCAGGTTCCATGGTGGATGCTCCTTTTCAGAGAGCGTATCCAGAGGATGAACATGGAAGATGAGGTGATGCAGTTCCACACGATCATCCTGATGCTGATCCACATCGAGAGGATTCATGTGGAAGATATTCTAAACTGGATGGAGCAGTTTTCAGATATTTTTAAAAGCTCCATTGCCAAATGCATCAACAATTATGAATATGGTGACAGGCAGGCACTGGAGCAGCTTGCGCTGGATGAGCCCTATGTGCCCTTTGTCAGAATTATTGAGAACCTGCAGTCCGCTGCAGACAAGATCACCATCGAGCACGCCTTTGATGAACTAAAAACTGAGCGGGAATATTATCAGGAAAAAAGAAAACAGGACAATGAGATCCTGGTGAACAAAAAAGGGCTGTGGGGAAAATTTATCGCATTTATCCCCCTGGGCGCAACGATATTTTTATATCTGCTGCTTCCCTTTATTCTGGTCAGTACTGCGCAGCTGATGAATTTTTCAGACGAGATCAGCAGAGTTTTTTAGTAACTGACATCGATAAAACATTAAATAAAAACAAGAATTTAGTGTTTTACAGATGTCAGTAGCGATAATGGGTTGTGGCGAAGCCCACTTTAAGTATTCATCAAATGCCCTTAAGATCCTGCCCAGGCATTTTCAGCGACAAGCGTTTTGACACAATTCCCACAGCGCCATTGAGTGGTTTAGAATCCGTGCCTTTTTGTTAAAAGGATTATTATTGATAGGAAGGGAGAAAAAAATGGAAAATTCATTAAAGGCTATTTTAATCGGGGCGGGGGTTGTGATCACCCTCATTGTGGTATCTATCGGCTTTTTGCTGATGCGATCCGGTCAGAGCACGGCACAGAGTGCCATAGGTAAATTGGATCAGATCAATGCTGAAATGTCCGAATCCCAGTATACCATGTACGACGGCATAGAGAACGGAGGCAGCGAGGTTGTGAACGTACTGAACAAATTCAAGGATGAGTACATCGGAATTCAGGTAAAGACCAAAAAGATTCCGTCAGGTACCTGGTATATCTATAATGTTTCGATTAACAGCAATATTGGCACAGTCGGCATAAAATCCACCAATACCGTTTCAAATACCATGGATCAGGCGCATCAGCAGTACATTAATCCAAACGGAAAATTCCTGGGCTCCCTGGTGAGAGATGAAAATGGCACTGTTGTCGCACTGGTATTTACGCAGAAGTGATATATCGAAGGAATAACCTGGAAGCCTGGTTTTCAAGTCATGGAGACCCCAGTCCTGTACATATGCAAAGAAACTGCAGTTTGCAACTGACAGGACGGGTGGTTTTCTGTTATCCATGCATATCAATGCATTTCAGCTACAGGCAGTTGTGCACGGATGGATCGAATGTTTAATATGGGTGGTAAGAACAATGGATGAAAATGTTTCTAGAATAGTTGCCTGCGTTTCGGTAGTTTTTTTGGTTGTTGCCGCACTCTCTCTGTTCTTTATCATATACCGGGACAGTACCGATACTGTTAGCCTTATCAATCGTGGAATCAATGACCGGGGAACTGTGTTTGAGTCATCCGGTCAAAAAGTACAAAACACCGATGTTAAGGGATGTGAAATTGTCGGCACCATCAAGAACGGTTTGGAAACAGATATTATCATCGATTACGCTTATGTCTCATGCTCAGAGGATGCCAATGCCTTTGATTTCAGCATAATCGACAAAACGGCCTGGTATTCGGTGCGATATCTGTTTAACCCCACGGGAGAGGTAACATCGGTTCAATATGTAAAAAGATAGGCAGTGAATGAAATGTCCGAGACGCTCAGTAAGGTTTTTGCGTTAATTTTAGCTGTGCTGCTGTTATATGTCTTTCCTGTTGAGAACATGCTTACAAGGCAGGATGACATTACCAGAGTGTTCGTTCTGAACGAGACGGCTCAGTTTGTTGATTCAGTCCGTAATCTTGGTTATATAACCCCTGTAATGTACCGTCAGTTCTCAGAGGTTTTATCCACAACCGGCAATCTGTACGCCATTACAATGGAGCATAGACATGGCAGAATTGATCCCGTCTATACAGATCCTGTTGACATTACATCCTTTCAACATGACTACGGTTATCATGATAAAGCCATCTATACGGATGAAATTCTGAATAAGCTGTTTCCCGTTGCGAATCCGCCTCCTGCAGATACCAATTACTATCTTTCAAAGGGAGACTTATTTTCAGTTCAGGTGACCAATCAGAATAAGACCATTGCAACGCGGGTTCAGGAGCTTCTTCTGATGTCCGATTTGCCTGTTAAAAAAATCATTGTAAATTATGGGGGAATGGTACGGGATGAAAGTCACTGACATCTCCATTTTGTTCGTGATCATCATATTGCCCTTTATCCAGATACTCCGCATACAAACCGATAACCTGGAAAACACTGCTTATAAAAACATGGTTATCAACAGATATCTGGATGCGGCGGTTGAAGATGCATCCCAAGCCATGGTTGAACGCGGCACCTACAGTAAGGCCGGTATATCGAGGGATGAGGCTTTGACTGCATTTTGCAATACGCTATATGCAAATTTCAATGTTTTGGGCAATGAAGCGGATCAAAACTACTTGATGCTGTACATTCCTGTCATCGTATTGGTTGATTACGATGGTTACTGGGTGTGTTCAATGGAAGATTTTATAAACAGCGAGGGCCAAAAAGAGGAAAAGATGGTATGGAAGCCGAAAAAGACATATGCATATGAAAATAACGGCTATGTTTATCTTTTTACGCTGGATTCACGGGTTCAGGTTCTGGACACATCTTCAAATTGCTTCTATGAAGGAACGCAGCAGGAGATGAAGACAGAGGTGCCGGATGAGATTATTCAGCAGGACGAATTGTTTGATGCGGTCAGAAAGCGTACTGTCATGGAAGCCATTAAGCGGGATGTCAATGATGCGATCAATGCTCATAATACATTTGCGAAAAGGTATGGAATCACTTACCAGTTCAGTCCGCCCTCCATTTCAGATGGCGACTGGTATAGGAATATCGAGGACATTGGGTTTCTGGCGTTTTTTCAGGGAATTCCAACCGGCCTGCAGGGGATGAGATATAACAGCTTTGCACTGGGTGCGGCCAGAATTGTCCGAAAAGAGTATTACTATATTCAACAGGATGCCAATGGTCTGTTTTACTATCATCGCGAAACCTGCGGTAACCTCGCCCATAAGGATGAGGTGTTCGACTCCCGCGAGGAATGCGCAGAAAAAGGCGCATTCCCATGCCACACCTGCACCCCCTGATACAGACCAATTTACACTGGGGACAGGTTCCTATGTAAATTTCAAACGGGTACAGGTGCCTGTGTAAAAAAAGCAGGGGGGATAAGTACCTAGTCGTAATAACCACAGACCTGAGGTGACAAACCAGTGGATTGAGGCAGCAGGGACAAAGGCAAAAGAGACAGGTTCCTTGGCAAAATAAACCCACACATGCTGCCAAAATCAGAGTCGGGTTCAGGTCTTTTGGCTGCTCTATTTAGCAAGAGGTGACTTGATCTGGAAGAGCAAGTTCTTTGACACAAAATGACTCAAGATACACTACTACGCATACAATGACTAAAGGAAACATGAGATATACAACCTCGTGGACTATATAAACCCTAAACTTGGCTC
>CAYVFB010000002.1:38247-89958 GCA_964450305.1 uncultured Ruminiclostridium sp. | reverse complement strand
ATCATGGGATGCTTTGGCGAGGGAAAGGTACTGAAGCTGGCGGAGATTATTGCTGCGGTTGTGCTGGCTGGAGAACTTTCTCTGGCAGGGGCCATCTGCCATGGGGATTGGGTGTCGTCCCATGAAAAGTATGGCCGAAACAAACCGGAATAAAGAACACAAGGGGACTCAAGGGTACGGTTCTTCTGTGCTCAAGAGCGCAGAAGAACCGTACCCTTGTGTTTTCATTTTACCCACAAAGCGAAAAACTATCATTTGCAACCAATAGTTGCGGAAATGAAAAGCAGAATTTCTGGTATAATTATCAATAGAATTATAAAATGAAGGTAGTAAATTCGAAAGGGTTGGTTCGATGAATATAGAAATTGCAAACAGGTTGTATCAATTGCGCAGAGCAAACAACCTTTCACAAGAGCAACTTGCTGAGAAAGTTGGCGTCAGTCGCCAGGCAGTTTCCAAATGGGAGCGGGCGGAAGCCTCCCCGGATACCGATAATTTGATTATCCTTTCCAAGCTTTATGGAATGTCGCTGGACGCGATGCTGTTTTCCGAAGAAAAACCTGAATCATCGTTTCAGGCACCTGAAGCATCCATTACAGTATCGGGGCAGGATGAAGGGTCTTCCCAGAGTGAAGGAACCAGCGCAGCCCCGGAATGGGAAGGCGGTAATGGACGGGAAGGAAGCAGTACAAGCAATGGCTGGGAGCAAAACGGTTCGGCTTGGGAAGGAACCAGCGCAGGCAATAGCTGGGGGCAGAATGGTGCAAACCCCGCTTGGGAAGGAAATGATGCCAATCCCGGCTTTCAAAGAAGTTGGGGCGCAGAAGAGAGGAAAAAGATATCAAAGATGATGCATGCGTTTCCTTACCCGGTTTTTCTAACAATGCTTTACCTGTTCATTGGGTTTGTCCTGGGCTTGTGGCACCCCGGATGGTTAATTTACCTGACAGTCCCGATGTATTACATGCTTGCCGATGCAATAGGGAAAGCATAGAATATGAAAATCCATGTCAGATAAATAGAGAGTATACAGATGATTCAAGGGGATCCCGGAACAACGGATCCCCTTGTGTTCGAAGAAGACTATCCTTTAATGAAAGCCTCATAAAAATCCCTGGCCAGGCGCGCTGCTCCCTTTTTTACTTCGTCGCACATGGTAAGCCCCTGCTGCGTAGATTCGGGCTGAATACCGATAAATGTTACCTCGCACCCTGACTCGGATTTGAGGTATTCAAGCATGACAGACATGGGCAGCATGTGTGTGGAAAAAGAAAGCCCGTCGATATCACAGGCCGGCACGGCTTTTGTTTCACCCGGGGACAACCCCATATATGCAGCATCGACAATAAACAGCCTGTTTGGCGAAAAATCTTTTATGACACCGGTGAAGTTTTCAGGAGCGGTTGATCCGGCAATCAAAAGCACATCCTCACGTTGCATCAGGCGGTTTAGCAGGTCAATAAGATACATGCCCGCGCCATCGTCCGAACAAAGAACCGACCCAACGCCCATTACCGCATACCTTTCACCGGGTTGAATCTGTTTTTTCAGAAAATCTCCTGTTTCCATCAAAGCCGCACCTGTAATTTTTCCTTGTCCACGGTTGACAGATCAATATCCCGGGTTAAGGAGATACATTTTTTTGCGCAGGAGTCAACGCATTGACCACAGACAATGCACTGCCCCATATTGAGCACGGCTTTCATTTTTCTGTCCTGTTTTGTTCCCTCGTTAACAACGCTGATTGCTCCAGCCGGACAGTCACGTACACACAATCCACAGCCAACACAATTCGTTGCATCATAGATTATTCTTCCACGATAATTCTGCGAAATATGATGCATATCGTTTGAACCGGATATTGTTGCAGGTTTTCTGAACAAATTCCCGACTGCCATCTTCATTATTTTACCAGGCCTTCTTATCTTTGTCATTGCCATCCACCTTTTTTATGATTAAAACATCCACGAATTCCGGGTGATTTTCATGTTTTTCGGTCTTCATAAACTTAAGCTGCTGCGTATCAAAAGGCATAATATCATCTGCAGGATTGCTACCGGTGTTAAAACTATCCAGCAAAATCTAACCATCTGATCCACCCTCAGCCGTGCAGTTGCCGAGCGTAAAAAAACAAGGAACATCAGAACGGCAAGGGTTTTTACAAAATAGAGCAGAGAATCCAGAACCGGGATACCCGTGAAAAATGGCAGGAATACTGCGCAAATAAGAGATGCCAGTACAACCAGCTCACAGTCCATTGCCATTTTAAAAATTGCCAGCAGTTTTCCTCCATATTCCACAAGCGCACCTGAAACAACCTCGGTCTCAGCTTCCGGTGCGTCAAAAGGAGCTCGCTCCAGTTTTTGCTGACTGGAAATCAGCGCAATGAACAGCGCCGGAATATTAAAAAGAGTATACAAAGGATGTGCGGAATAAAACGCGGCCATCCCCGTTACAGACCATGTACCGGCTATCAGCGCAGGTGTCAGTAAAGCCATGAACAGCGGAACCTCATAGGCAAACATCTGCGTAAGTGTGCGGACAGATCCAATCGTTGCATAAACACCTCTTGAATACCAGCCCGCTAAAAAAGCAGTAAGGGTTGGCAGGGTGATGAGGTAGAGGATAATAACCAAGTCCCCTTCAAAGGAATAACTGGATTTGGCACCTGTCACAGGCAGATAAATAAATGCTGTCGCAACAGCCGAAAGGGATACCACCGGCAATACCTGAAACCGTGTCCGGTTCTCTCCTGTTGGAATAATGGATTCTTTGCCCAAAAGCTTTAAAAAATCTGCAAGCGGCTGGTACCATGGCGGCCCCACTCGGTTCTGAAGCCGTGCATATACCTTCCTGTCCAGATATTGAAGAACCATGCTATAGGCTGTAAGGAACAAGAACCCCGGGAATATTATTATTTTTATTAAATTCAACATCACATCATGCCTCGTTATATTTACAATGAGGGTACATCCAACCCCAATATTTTATAGCACTCGCAGACTCTGCCTCAATCAGCTAAATTTTTATTGAAGGCACATCCACACCCCGTTTTCTATACCATTCAATACCGTACTGACGCAGATTCTGCCAATTGGTCACTTCATTTCTTCTGCCTGAACTGATTACAATACCGCGGTCTGTACATGAATAACAGGGATCGATTGCCGCAATGGTGATGGGCACGTCGGCCAGGTACTGTCCTTCCAGCATATGGGCCATACCATGCCAGTTTGCTTCAGTTGGTGCCCGCACTCTGATTCTGTCTGGTAAATCGGTCCCGTTCGATCGGATATAATGCAGGTTTTCACCCCGTGGTGCTTCGGTTCTGCTAATAACCACGCCTTCAGGAATACGGCGTCGAACATTGACAGCAATCGCTCCATCCGGCAGATTACTGATGCAGTAACGGATAATATTCAAGCTCTCCAGCATCTCCTGAATGCGAACAAGTGTCCGGCCAAAGACGTCTGCATTAGTATCTGTCACAAGCTTTACCGGAATATCGGCATAAGCTGCGTAAGGCTCTGCAATTCGGATATCATAATCAACACCGGCGGCACGGGCGACGGCACCCACCGCTCCAAACCTCAGCGCATCTTCCCGTGAAAGCTTACCAATGCCCGCAAGCCTTGCTGCAAGTGTTGTTTCGGTTAAAGTAAGATCAAGGTAATATTGAATCTGTGTTTGCAGTATATCCGCCATTTTGGAGATACCCGCAAGAATAGTGTCATCAAGGTCTCTTCTTACACCACCCAGGGTATTGATGCTGTAATTGACACGGTTTCCTGTCACCTCAGCCAGGATATCGAGTACCTTTTCACGATCCCGCCAGGTATACATAAACAAAGTATCAAAACCTATCTCATGAGCTGCCACACCAAGCCACAGCAAATGGCTGTGCAGACGTTCAAGCTCGGCAACAATAACGCGGATATACGCCGCTCGCGGCGGAATTACAACCCCAGCAAGCTCCTCCACGCCCTGACAGAATGCGGTGCTGTGTGTATGAGAACAAATACCGCATACCCGCTCAATCAGGTACAGGTTTTGAATGTAAGTTCTGCTCTCACAGGCTTTTTCCAGCCCCCGGTGGTTATAGCCTATGCCGACAACGGCTTTAACAACTTTTTCACCCTCAAGTGTTATCGTAAAACACCCGGGTTCTTTTAATGAAGGGTGCTGGGGACCAATGGGTATAACAACGCGATTATTCCCTTCCATCGATGTCTGCCTCCTTGCTTGCGTCTTGCACGGGAGGATTGTAAGTCATGGTATTTTTATCGAAGTATTCGGGTTTCCATTCCTTGCGCAATGGATAATTCCCCTTCGGCCACCCGTCGGGCAGCGGATAGGATGGACCCTCCGGCAGACCCTCGACAACCGCCCCAAAAAGGTCCATCAGCTCTCGCTCATGCAGAATAAGGGACGGGTAGATGTCGGTCATTGTGTTAATTCTGGGATCATTCTTTGGTGCTTTTTCCTTCAGCGCGAGGATGATATTGTCATGGTTGGATACAAGATAAACAAACCCCAAATCATCGCCATCATCGGTTCCTACCACATGATGTGCCCTGAAAAAATCCAACTCGTCGTGAACAAATCGCATCACCGGCTCAAATTCCTCTTTACTCAGCGGCTCTGAAAAAATGCGTTTCTGTCTTTGTATATTGATTTTACCTTGCAGAAAATCAAATTTCCCGTATAGTCTGTCCACAATCTCCTGTTCCATTTGCATTCCTTCGGTCTCCTCCCTTCAGCAGCTTCCTTTCCATTTGGCGCAACCCTGTTCTTCATGTTCACTTCTTTTTAGGCTCAAGCGTACTCAAAAGTGTTTCTATTGCATCAATCAACGCTTCCGGGCGAACTGCACATCCCGGAATATAAACATCTACCGGAACAACGGTGTCGGTACCGCCGGTAACACAATAGCAGCCGTCAAAAATTCCTCCGGTGCATGCGCAGGTTCCGACAGCAATGACGAATTTTGGCTCCGGCATTTGATCATAGATCTGCTTCAGCCGATCTCTCGTCTGTAATGTAACCGCACCGGTGCAAATCAGGATGTCCGCATGTCGCGGACTGCCCTGCTGCACAATCCCCATCCGTTCGAGATCAAACCTCGGCGTTAACGCGGCAATTGTTTCAATATCACAACCATTGCATGATCCTGTATTAAAGTGCAGGATCCACGGTGATTTCCGTGTTCCCCATGCTATTGCTCTTTTTAAAAGTCCCATAGGAGGTTCACCTCTTAAAAATGATAACTATCGATAATATTCCCGAAACAATGTAAATCACAGGCAACAGTGGCGCATCATAAGGTGCGGTTGCTACAATAAGTACCAGAACATGCATAATGGTATAGAAAAATGCGTACGGGAAAAATTGTCTGAAATCAGGATTGACATAATGTCTGATGTTTTTCTGCCCACAGGCATATGCATCGATCTCATTCACACTCTCTGACCTATAGTGGGAATAGCCGGAAATGCCCTTTGAAAAGGCAGCAAATATCACAAAAAATAGAATGAAAGCAACAAGGGGTGAAAAAATCAAGCTTCCCATAATAAAGGCCTATCCTTTCAACTTTCTCAAATTACGAATATCCATGCTTCCATATTTCTTATAAAGGTTGATGGCTATACCTGCAGCAACAACCACGACAACCACTTCTGTAACAATTACCGTGATAACAAAGGTTTGAGCTAAATCGCTGTTTCCATTGACAAAACCTGCAAGGATGATAAACATTGTCACGGCCTTCATTGCAACCTCAATACCAATAATGATCTTCAGCATATGATATGTTCGTACCAGGCAATAGCAACCGGCAATAATCAACAGAAACCCGGTTATCAGCATCACCATTTCCAATTTGAATATACTCACAATGCATCACCCTCCCGAAATAAAACTACGACCGACACTGAACCGGTGATTAAAACAATTATCTGGCCCCAAATGTCCGCTTGGCGATGGTTCCATAAAATTTCTCTGAAATTGTCTGCAACCTCGGCTGCCGGAGCCGGAGACACCGGAGAAAAGCCGATGATCATCGCTGCTGCTACCAGCGCAGCTCCACCCGCAATCAGGATAACCGGCAGGAATTTCATTCGATTTTTATCTTCATATTGCTTTTCAACTTCCTTTTTTTCCGCATTGGACAGACTGATTGCACTGATAAAAATAACCGAAACCAATCCGGAGCAGACCGATATCTCAAACAGGGCAGACCAAACCGAATTGAGTACATACATGATAACACCCAGCATCACGCTGGCAGCAGCCAACGCAATGGCGGATTTTAACATACTGCGAAACATCACCGCCATAACACCGAAGATGAGCATGAACCCAAGACAGATATACACAATTGCTTCCAATGTTTCTTTCCCTCCTTAAAGTGGGCTTCGCCCACACCCCAACAGCGGTACTCACAGCTGCAAAACATCAGATTCCTGTTTCTATTTAATGTTTTGCAGCTGTAAGTTACTAAAGTATCCCTCTTTGCTGAAGATATAAAAGAGCAAACGGAAAGGCCAGCCCTGCCGCGATTATGATAACCGTCAGCATGATCTCAGCAAACCGGATGCTTCCGCTTATTTCTTTCAGATCTGCGAATCTCTCATTTAATTTGCCAAAGAAAACCTTTCTTTGCAATCGTAGAAAATAGGCTGCTGTAAATATACTGGCAAAAAGTGCAATCCCCGCAAAAACACTCATGTTTCTGTTCCATAACGCCATGATGATTAAAAGCTTGCTCCAGAAACCTGCAAAAGGCGGTATGCCTGCGGTGGACAAAAAAGCGGCAATGGACGAAAATCCTGTTATCGGCATTTTCTTCTGAAGTCCACCCATTTCATTGATATCCAATGTTCCGGTCTGTTCGTGCAATGCGGCGGCATTCGAAAACAACGTACATTTAAATGTAGCGTGGTTAAAAATATGCACGATAGCGCCTAAAAGCCCCAGGGTGCTGCCAGCACTTAAGCCAAGCAGGATATATCCCATCTGGCTCACCGATGAATATGCCACAATTCGCTTAAAGTGATCCTGTTTGAGCGCAAGCAGTGCTCCGGTCAGTATCGATATAACTCCCATGATTGCCAGTGTCATGTTAATAGCGGGTACTTCGGCAAATAGATCGATTAAAACAATAAACCCATATATCCCTGCCACCTTGATGACAATTCCGCTTAGCAGCACCGAGATGGATGTGTCGGCGCTTTGGTGCGCATCGGGCAGCCAGCTGTGGAAAGGCACAGCGCCGGTTTTTATTGCAAATCCGGCAATTATAAGGATGAGAGCAATATAAACCGGTAACTCCTGGGATATGCTTTGGCCATTGAGGAGGCTTGCGCGGATATGTGCATATTGCAGGCTTCCCTGCTGCATAAAGATAAATGCCAGCCCCGTCAGAATGAAAATACTTGCAACGCTGGACATGACCAGGTATTTAAATGCGCCTTCAAGCCCGTTCCCGGTTTTAAACATGGCAATCAAAACAAAGCTGGATATCCCCACAATTTCCAGAAATACATAAAGGGAGAACAGATCGGTAACAATCACCATTCCGTTCATTCCCAGAATCAATGTCATCAATAGATTGACATAGGCTGTTTTTTTCGTGGCAATAGTCCGGTTTGCAATCAATACCGACACCAATGCTACAAATCCAATACAAAACAGGATGACCAATGAAAGCGAAGTTACAGACAAAACCTCCGATCCTACGGTTTCCATATCCCATAGCATAGAGAACTCATATTCATGCAGCTGATAAAAAGAAAGCATGAAAAAGCCTGCTATCGAAGAAAAAATCTGAATGACCGCAGCCGAACCGGCAAGAATAAAACTCAACCTTTCGGCCGAACGTTTGGATAACAGATTATTGATCAAAATGATCAACAGCGGCACGGCAAAAAATGTAACCGCAATACGCGCTAAACCCTGCATTTTGGAATGCCCCCCTAAAAAAGCACAACAATAAAGATGACAATAATACACGCGACACCAGCAACCGCAGCCAACAAATAACGGGAAAGGCTGCCGTTATTCAAACGTTTCAACACGCTACCCGCGCCTTCTACCACTTCAACCACGGTTTTATCATAAAACCAGCTGATTCCTTTTTCAATCAGAACACAAACCCTTGAGAAACCATTCACTGCCGTCATCATCCATACATACGGATCAAACCACTGCTTTTCAGCTGCCTGGTATATGCTCTTCAGTACCGGTGCATAATGGATATGATCAGCCGCGTTAATGGCACTGCCTGACTTTCTGCAACCGTAAATATGATCACACAGTGCCAATAATAGAACAATAACCGATATCATAACAAGCATTGTTGAATGAGGCCATCCGGAAAAGCTTTCAGAAACACCGGCTGCGGGAGATAACAGTGAATCCAGCGGCCATTTGTTGAACACGCCGAACAATATTGAAAGCAAAGACAGAACAACCATTGGCAGCAGCATGCCGATACCCGATTCCCGTCCTTTTTTGCCGGCCAGAACCTTGAATTCCCCGGCAAAAGCCGCCCGCCCCATCTTCAGGAAGGATACCGCTGTCATAAAAGCACCCAATAGCGCACCGATATAAAACACAACATGGCTCTCGATTGCCGCGTCAAAAATCAGTTCCTTTGAAAAGAAGCCATTCAGCGGAGGAATTCCTGCAATTGCAAGGCCGCTGATGGTAAAGCAGATCATTGTAACCGGCATGGTTTTCGCAAGCCCGCCAATTTTACGCAGATCGGTTGTTCCGGTTTGTTTTTCTATACTGCCTGCAGCCATAAATAAGCAGCTTTTATATACCGCATTGTTGAGCATATGAAAAAGCGCGCCCACAATACCAACCGGCAATGCAGTGCCAATACCAAGCACCATATAACCGACCTGGCTGATAGAGTGGTATGAAAGAAGCCTCTTCATATCCTTTTGAATCAGCGCCATCGCTACAGCGAACAGAATCGTCAGGGTGCCAAGTGTCATCATCGCAATACTCATACTGCTTCCCGGCTGAAAATCATAGATATCGGCGGCAATACGTACGGCAAGGTATATTCCAAGCAACTTTTCAAGCGCACCCGGAAAAGCTGCCATAAACGGCGTCGGAGCATCATTTGCCGCGCTTGGAATCCAACTGTGGAAGGGCATGCATCCTGCTTTTCCGACAGCGCCAAGCATCATACAGATAAAGCCAACACTCGACACACCGGTCACAGGCAGCTTTTGCATTTGACTGATAAAAGGCGTTCCCGCCTGAACGGTGGTAATAATCATCCCAAGCATTAACAGCAGATCAGCGGTTCCCGATAAAACCAATGCTTTCACAGCTGTTTTCGGGTTTTGTTGATTGTTGATCAGAAGCATTGCAAAAAGTGTGCATAAAAGCCCCTCCCAGAAGAAGAGCATGACCCCAAGGGTATCGGACAAAAGCGCGCCGTTTATCATCGCAAGGCTGATATACAGATATAACATGAACCTACCGGCATACCTTTCATTTCTTAAAAATACCGCGCTGTAAAGGCTAACCAGTAAAAATGAAGCAGCAGTAAGAACCAGAAACAATGCTGAAAACCGGTAAACCCGGACGGCAAAATCCAAGCCATTTCCTGCGAGCGGGAAAACCCTGTAAAACCCTTCCGATTGGTATAGGCTTATTGCAAACAATAGGTTCAGAGCTGACGATAATAAAACAGTAATGAGGCGTGGGATATAAATCTTTCGCAAGAGCCACGCTATTGCACCGAAAACAACCGGCAACAGGATCATCAAAAGAAGGATGTTAGCATTCCTGCTTAATAACAGATTTACAGTATTCAACATATCACAAGTGCCCCCCTAACAAAGATGCAAGGCCAGACGGAACGCTTATCCATATTCCCAGGGCAAGTGACAGGATGGCCAACACCGTTACCGACACGAGCATAACCGGAGTGCCTTCCTTCGCATCGGGAAAGGTTTGCGGCCCAAGGAAAACCTTCACGAAAAGCCGTGCAAGGTACATGACGGTCATAACGGCACCCAGGATGAATACAATTCCAAGCACGATATTTCCTGAAGAAATAATTCCGTTTATCACAAGATACTTTGCGAAAAATCCGCCGAACGGGGGGATTCCCATGACTGAAAAGGCGCACAGGATAAAAGCGAGCGCAGTTAACGGCATCTTTTTATACAACCCGCCCATTTCAGTGATGTCTTTTGTATGCACGGTGTGCTCAACAATGCCCGCACACAGGAATAATCCACCTTTAGCAACACTGTGCATCAGTATATACAACATTCCTCCCACGACACCAATATCACTGCCGCAGGACAATCCCAAAAGGATGAACGCCAGCTGGCTGATTGTGGAATAAGCGACCACACGTTTGATATCGTTTGCTCGCATTGCCGCGCCACTGCTGATAAGCATGCTGATGGCAGCAATTATGGGCACTGCGATGGTAAAGGCTTCATCAATTTTAAAATTGATAACAAACAGCCGTGCATATGCGTATACACCAATTTTTACAAGCACCGCGGCGTGAAGAAGCGATGTTACCGGGGATGGCGCGACACCTGCATCCGGCAGCCATCCATGCAATGGGAAAGTTGCGGATTTTGAAAGGATACCGAATAATATGGCAGCCACGACCCATCCGGGTATCGCTGTCCCTTTCATTGCCATCAGATCGAACGTGCCGGTCTGTCCATATATCCCGAAAAATCCGATTAACATCACAAGTGCACCGGCCACCGTTGTTATAAACGCCTTATTCGCCCGGAGCACGGTGATATCTTCGCGATAAAAACCGATAAGCCTCCAGCAGCATAGCGCGGAGATCTCCCAAAACGTATAAATGAAAATGAGGTTTGTTGAAAAAACCAGTCCCATCATCGCGCCAATAAACAGGCAGACCATCATATAATATTCGTTCTGGTTGTCATATTCTTTCATATAACCGAAGGAATAGAGGATGATTACTGCTGCCACACCTGATGCGGTTAATGCCATAAAGACAGCCAGAGGATCAGCCAGAAATCCGAAGCTTAACCCCAGTGGCAGCTGATAATGCACAAACGCCTGTGAGCCGGTAAAAGTCTTCGGCACTAAAAGTACCCCACAAATAAAGGCGAAAGCAACAAAAGCCAACGCCGAAACATTTCGTATTCTGGTATTGAATTTCCCCAGTAATGGAAGAAGGAACGCCCCCAGCATGGGTATTAAAATACATAATAGGATGATTAGATTTTCCATAGAATGATGTCCACCTTTATGTCCTTTACACAAGTCAAACGGATAAAGCCAGTATTAGCTGTATCTGCGAGTCTTTTTTGTTCACGCCCGGACGGCGTAGTAAAAACTATTCCATCTTCATTCAGTAAATGTATTTAAATGTATATTGTATACAAAATGCATACACTGCATCATTGTAGTACCAATCGATTTCATAGTCAAGTCATAATAAAAACATGGAAAGATCAGCAAATTCTTGGAAGCAATTCACCCTGCGGCAGCATGACCTTTCTTTTCGTGCCGACTTCTGTAACTGTGTATACATGCCCATGTCCCTTTTTAACCTGCCCAATTATCGCCGCATGTTCCCCCAGCGGATTGTTTTGCAATGCTGCGAGCACATTTTCTGCATGACATTCCGGTACAGACAGAACCATTATCCCTTCATTGGCAATATAAAGCGGATCCATCCCCAATATTCCGCATGCTGCGGATACATCGGGACGGATAGGTAATGACCTGTCAACTATCTCGATGTCGGTATTGTCATGGGCCCATTCACAAAGAGTTGCCGCCACACCCCCACGGGTTGGATCCCGCATTGCGTTGATGATGCAGCCCGTGTTCAATGCTGCATTGGCAAGCGCTGCAAGCGGAGCAACATCACTTTCGACAGGTGGAGTGAAATGGATTTCCTCGCGGGCTGCCAGAATTGCAATCCCGTGTGAAGCCATATATCCCGTGAGGATAATTCGGTCGCCAGGCAGAATTTTTTGGTTAAGAGGCGGTCTTTCATCTGAAAAAACACCTATACCGGCAGTGTTAATGAAAATACCATCAGCGCTGCCACCTTCAACCACCTTCGTATCTCCGGTTACAATACAGACGCCAGCTTCCATCGCTGTTTCAGCCATTGACTGTGCAATCCGCGCAAGCGACGAAAGATCGAACCCGGCTTCAATAATCATCCCAACCGAGATATATTTCGGGCACGCGCCACTGACAGCAAGATCATTTACAGTACCGCTGATACAGAGCCTTCCGATATCGCCGCCCGGGAAAAACAACGGTTTTACCACATAACTGTCGGTTGTCATGGCTATTCTTTCACTTGCCTGGCATATGGCCGAATCTGTCAAAGGCATTAAGTATTCATTTGAAAATGCCGGCAGAAAAATTTCCCGTACCAACTTCCTGTATGCTTCACCGCCAGAACCATGAGCAAGTGTTATTTTCCCTTGCATCGCTTACCTCCTGCAACATTGCTAATACAAGTTCTTCCACGAAGTTATTCATTATTACAGTAAAAAACACTGTTCCTTCACTGCTTCGATGATGAACACAACACATCTGTTCAGGGTCTGCCATCAACTGCTTTGGAATACCAGGCATCACCTAAAACCATGGCAGCTTTCAACAGCAATCAACCTGAAAAGGCTTTTATTTTTTTGTCGGTTGCCACTGAATTTCCTCGATTTGCATAGCACGCAAAACAAGGCCTCTTACCATAAAAATGATAAAGAATACCTTAACCTCAAAAGCGTTGATTAGCCTCTCTTACCTGCGCTTTCAGATAAAGAGGCTGCTCTGCTTGTATTTGCCTTCATGAAAATATTGGGCGTTCACCCTTTGAATCGCTTTTCTTCGATCCACTGGAACTGAGTGATATATAGATTTGGTTTCGAAAATATGAGTGAAATGGTTATGCCCGAAAGAAAAGATACAGTTTTCCATGGATATCGAACCATATCTGATTTTTCGCTCGTCTTGTTCAAATAATGCTAAATCGGTATATTCAATATTATCAAGATTAGCGAAATATGATTCCTGGCAGCATTGAACCAAGCACTCATTATTCTCTGAAGTACCTGGAACAAATTGAACTGCTAACAGCAGTGCAAACAGTATAGCGATGATATTTTTTACCCTGATGTTTAACAATTTCTGGAACCCCTGTCATCCACCATTTTCATTGACATTCAAAACACACATATTACTATATCATAAAACCCTTACTCTGATCTACATCTTTCGTTTGATTAGAACTCGTTAAACCGATAATGTGCGGCACAGCTTCCTTCGGAAGATACCATGCACGCACCCAGCGGTGTATCGGGTTTGCACTTCGTTCCAAAATTCACACAGTCGGATGGTTTGCTTTTTCCGCAAAGGATGAGTGGGCATATGCACCCTTTTGCTTCTTCCACCGTGCTGATGTGAACGTCAAAACGATTCGCTGAGTTAAAATTCCTATAGCGTTCTATTATTGCAAGCCCGCTGCCGTCTATTTTACCGAACCCACGCCAGAGCGCGTCACAGGGTTCAAATACTTTGCGCACGAGTGACAGCGCCTCGGTATTTCCACAAGCTGTGACGGCTCTGGGATACGTGTTCACACACTTTCTTTCTCCATTCTTTATCATATGCACCAGGGTAAAAATTGCTGTCATGATGTCCAAAGCTTCGAAACCTGCCACAGCTGCCGGCAGCAGCAGCTCATCCGGAACAAACGAGAATGCCTCTGCTCCGGTGATGGCGGCAACGTGACCAGGACAAATCAGGCCATCAATGTTGTTTTCATTTTTCAAAAGCTGTCTGAGCACCTGCGGCATTGTCTTATGTGCGCTAATGACACTTAAGTTCGGTACCCCGCATTCATCGGCTGCTTCTATCAGCGCTGCGGTATGGGGAACAGTGGTTTCAAACCCAATTCCGAAGTAAACCGTCTGGCTGTCCGGGTTGGACTGGGCAATACGCAAAGCGTCCATTGGCGACGTTACAATACGGATGTCCCTTCCACGCTCATAAAGCGAGTAAAGGCTCCTGTCACCACATGGCACGCGCATCATATCGCCAAAACAGGTAAATATCACACCTTTACGATCGGCGATAGAAAGCGCTGCGGCGATATCCGTTTGTGCCGTTACGCAAACAGGGCAGCCGGGGCCGGATACCAGTGTGATATTGTCAGGAAGAAGCTGCCGTATGCCCAATTTGTAGATGTTTGCAGTATGCGTACCGCACACTTCCATCAAATTTACCTGCCCCAAACCCTGTGAGAGCTGTGCAATTTTCCTTTTAAAATCTTCAATTCTATATCTCATTGGTGTCCGTCATTTCCATCATTTCATCAATGATCTTTTCAAGTTCAATGCCTTCATCAGGGTCCAAAATCTGTATCACGAACCCGGCATGAACAAGGACATAATCGCCCAGGGCAGCATTTTGGAAAAGCCGCAGGCTCGCGTTTTTTCTTAAACCGCCATAATCCACTTCAGCAAAACCGTCTTCTATACTGACGATTCTGCCAGGTATTGCAAGACACATCTTCATCACTCCAATTCTTCCCCTGATACTTACTTTAAGCCAGCCGTGAAGCTGCTGCAGCCTGGCCATAGGATATTCCTGCGTCATTTGCGGGCACCATTTCATTGGAGAGAACATCAAATCCACAGCTTTCAAGCCTGGAAATCCCATTCTCAAGAAGATAGCAATTTTGGAACACACCACCTGACAATACGATTCGATTGCTTCCGTACCGCTTTCTAGCAAGGAATGCCACATCTATCATCAACTGCACCATTGCCCGGTGAAACCGGATCGATATTATTCCTCCATCAAGCCCTTTTTTTACGTCTCGCACAATATCTCGGATCATTTGGCGCCAGTCAAAGATTATTAAATTCCCTTCTGACAGAATATCAAAGCCATAGCTTCCATCTGCAGATTGAACTATGGCTTGTTCCAAATCAACAGCGGCCTGGCCTTCGTAGGTCGTATGCGTTCTTATCCCGGCAAGTGCCGCCACGGCATCGAATAACCTCCCGACACTTGAAGCCGATGGCGAATGAATACCTTGCTTCTTCATACGCAGCAGCATTGCATTATCCTTACCGGCTTCAAATAAATCCAGCGCATCCGGTTCCCCGCATGCGTCGCACACCATCGCCAGGGCCATACGCCATGGTTCATGGATTACAGCTTCCCCGCCCAAAAGAGAAGCATACCGTAAATGCCCAATCCGTTCACTGGATTGGATGTTTCCGAAAAGCGCTTCGCCTCCCCATATGGTACCGTCAGTACCATATCCGGTACCGTCAAAAATCAGCCCGACAGCGGGTTCTTCCACCTGGTGCTCCGCCAAAACAGATGCAAAATGTGCGTGATGATGCTGAATTCTTAATATCGGCAGTTTCCCGTTGAAGCGGGCGGCATACCGTGTAGAAACATAATCCGGATGCATATCGCAGGTTATAATATCAGGGTTTGCGTCAAACAGCCGCATATAGGACTGTATTTCGGATTCAAAAAAGTTTTCGGTGTCCGGGTCATCCAAATCACCGATATGTCCACTTAAAAAAGCGTTATCCCTTTTTGCCAGGCAAAACGTATTCTTCTGCTGTGCACCCAGGGCCAATATGATCCGGTTATTGCCGCAAAGCTTTACAGGTTCGGGTGCGTAACCCCGGGCGCGCCTTATCATCCTGACCTTTCCGGCCATCAATACGCCAACACTGTCATCCATACGCCGGTAAATCTGCCGGTTATGGGTCAGGATGGCATCGGATATTCGGTAAAGGCTCTGCATTGCTTCGGTATCATCGTAAATCATAGGACGGTCGGACAGGTTCGCACTGGTCATCACCAAAGCGTCATGATTTCGCATGAGGATCATATGCAGGGGCGTATACGGAAGCATCACACCTATCCGGTTGTTATTGGGTGCGACATCTTTAGAAATATCGCAGGTTTCTTTCTTTTTCAACAGCATGATGGGTTTACTGGGACTTAACAGGGTTTCCTCTTCCTTGCCGCCGATATCGCAGAATTTTCTGACCATATCAATATCTCGCATCATTACGGCAAACGGCTTGTCATATCGGAACTTGTTTTCCCGAAGCCGTTTAACAGCTGCTTCATGGGTGGCATCACATGCCAGATGATATCCGCCGATCCCTTTTATCGCAATAATGCCACCTTCGCGAATACATTTATCAAACAGCTCGTAAGGGTCTGTGCCAAGTATTTCTCCCGCTTTACAGAAGGAAAGCTTCGGTCCGCACACCGGGCAGGCATTCGGCTGCGCATGAAAACGCCTGTCAGCCGGGTCCTCATACTCCCGAAGACAATCCGGACACTGAACAAACCCGGCCATAGTCGTGTTTTTCCTGTCATACGGGATGTCACGGAGAATGGTAAAGCGAGGCCCGCAATCGGTGCAATTCGTAAAAGCATAGTGCCAGCGCCGGTTGCTTTTGTCCATAATATCTGCCGCACAAGCCTGGCAGATCCCGATATCCGGTGAAACAAAAGCGTTTTTTTCACCGTCAAGGCTTTCCAGTATCACAAAATGGATATCACCCTGAAGAGGCAATGGATTTATCTGTATGCTCTTTATCCTTGCCAAAGCTGGCGGATGCTGCTTCAAGCTGGAAATAAAGCTGTCACATGCGGCGGTATTACCCTCAATTTCGGCATATATTCCCTCTGCTGTGTTTTGTACAAACCCGCTGATTGCAAGGGATT
Organism: uncultured Ruminiclostridium sp.; assembly: GCA_964450305.1. Taxonomy (GTDB): domain Bacteria; phylum Bacillota; class Clostridia; order DSM-8532; family DSM-8532; genus JAAYJG01. Next base: position 73,197 of record CAYVFB010000002.1, on the reverse strand, counting down.
CTGCCAAACGGTACAGATGCGGCCTGAAGCCAACCCCCTGTACAATGCCTCTGATTTCCAGCGAATAACGATTCATCTGCATTGCTTCTTCTTTACCTGCTCGATAATATATTCCACAAGACCGTCAGCCGAGTAGACACCATCCTTTTTCCCTGCTTCAAAAACAAGAACCTTCGGGTTGATCCCGGCGATATATTCTTTCATCACTTCTGCATTGGCATCAATATAGGGGGATAAATCGGTTTTTGTGATAACGGCAGTGTTCGCGTTCAGAAAAGCAACCGGATACTTCGCCGGCTTGTCTTCGCCCTCAGCAATGCTTAAAACTACAATCCGCATGTCTTCACCCAAATCAAAGCTGGCAGGACAAACAAGATTCCCCACATTTTCGATGATTAGCAGCTGAAGTGAGCCAATGTCTAAATTTTGAAGCTGGCTCTCTATCATCTTCGCATCCAGATGGCATCCGCCGTTTGTATTGATCTGCAGCGCAGTGGTACCCGTTTTTTGAATACGAAGCGCATCGTTCTGCGTGGCAAGATCCCCTTCGATCACCGCTGTTCTTAGAACACTGTTCAATTCAGGCAATATGCTTTCAAGAAGCGTAGTTTTGCCAGCCCCCGGTGATCCCATCATATTGATCACGTATATCCGCCGAGAGTCGAACAGATTCCTGTTTTCTGCCGCCTTTTGATTGTTCAGGGCCTTCAGGTCCTGCATGACATCAATTTTTTTCATCCTTCATTCCTCGCAATCCATACTCTGAATGTAAACTTCTTCACCACTGATAAGTCTGAAGTCTCTATTTGCACATACCGGGCAGACAATCGGAAACCCATCGGCCTCATATTCATGTCTGCAGGCACCGCATTGTGCTACTGCGGGCTGAAATACCATCTCAAGTGCTGCTCCTTTCATCAAACCTTCCTGTGTCATGGCCTCAAACGCAAATGCCAGCGCATCGGGCATAACATTGGAAAGCTTGCCGATAACCACAGTCACACTATTGACTCGTTTTACGCTGTGCTCTCTGGCAGCCTGTGATACAGTTGATAATAAATTCTGCATCAATGCTGTTTCGTGCATACCGTCCTCCTTCAGCTTATTGTACAACACAGAAAATACTAGAGTATTATATCATCAACTGATTTAATTTTTAAGCCATAGCTTTATTTCCTCTTAAAAACAATCGAGACCATATCTGGCTTCGCAACCGCCGCATCGGTTCCGGTGACCACTACCCCAACTTTTACCCGCAAATAAGAATTGCTCCGGAGGTAAGTAAAGTCCCGGAGCCTGTATATTCAAAAAGAGGCAAGGGAGATGTTCCCTTGCCTCAGCCACTCTTGCATTATTCAATTCACTTCAGGCATATCTGCGTTTTTTACCAATAACCAGGGCTACTGAAAAGAATGCTACTGTAAAGCAAGCCAGAATCAGCATGTCAGAAAAAATGGGCTTCAGGTGTGAAAAATCAAATTGGGATAACACTGCAATGGCGTTGTTGGCTTTTATAAACCAGTAGGTCGGGGCCAGACTGGCGATTTTCAAAACCGAACCTCCCAACTGCTCCTGCGGAACAAAAGCACCGCTGATAAAGCTAAGACCCAGAGCAACCACATTGCAAACCGCGGATGCTGCATTCGGGCTTTTTATCAGGTTGCCAATCAAGTAACTGATACTGGCGCAGCAGAGTGCAAAAACAAAGGAGTTCAGGATAAAGTAAACCGTATTCAGGTTAAAGCTGTTTTTGAAGTTTACCAGGAAGCAAAGCAGAATCATCACAAACCAGGATGCGAATGTAAACACCAGGTTTCCCAGCACAAATTGCAGGTTCATACTGGTAGCCGGGATGGGTGAACAGCCATTTCTAAGCTTCAGGTCACGGTTGTTGAAAACCAGCATCAGGGCGCTCATGCCCAGGATGATGACTGAAAGCAGGGAATAGGAGAGGTAGTTGTAAAAGTAGTTCGCAGTACTGTTATCCACTTTTTTCTCACCGTTTGTCTTTATTTCCACCAAAGAGGTTTCAGCCAAATCCGCTTTCAGATGTAAAACCAGCTCTTGCTGAGTAATACCATCAAGGCTTGTGACATAAACCCTGGCAGCATTAAAATACTTGTCTATACATAAATCGATGTACATGTTGCTGAAGGAATCCGGTACGATGGTCTTTTCAAGCTGAACCTCTTCTCCGTTCATGAAGCTTTCCGTGAACCCTTTCGGAACGCGGAGGATATAGGATACCGACCGGAAAAACAGTGCATCCTGCAGCGCTTCAGTCTTGTCGGGAAGCTCCACAAAGTTGGCAATTTTCCCGAGCTCTTCCTTGAAACCATCGATCAGGGTACTATCTTCCTCACTGATGAAGGCGATGTACGACTTGTTAGGACTGAAAGCCACCATCTTTTGCAAATCCTGATTCATATTGGCGGACATGATGAGCGAGACTGAGAGGAATACAACAACGTAAATCATCAAAATGCCCAGGTTTTTTTTGATAATATTCATACAAAGCTTAAAGACTTGCATACTTCCGCCTCCTGATAATGAAATAGGTTACAGAACCAAAGACGAGGATAAAACCCATAAGAATCATCATATTCAAACCATACCTTGTCAGCGTGTCATAATAGTAAAGGCTGTAGAAGGCATCCGTCAGCAGGTTCAGGGGGTTTATCCAGGATAGCAGCGGCATATCCCGGCTGATGAGATACTTAATATTTTGCTGCATCATTCCTGACAGGAAAGAACAGAGCATGGTTACCGCAATGAGGATACCTATCTTGGCACCCGTGGACTTTTTCACAAGGACGCTGACAAAAGATCCGAAGGTCAGCCCGGCAATGGAACCGATAAAGGTGGTTAGCAGGATATATCCGATTCTGCCGCCAAATTGAACCTTTAAAACAAGTGTGACATAGCCCAGCAGGATCAACATTTCGCTGAAGAGAATCAACAGGGACGCTGCGGAGCTGAATATGAAGGTTTTCAGCTTGTGAACCGGTGCCACATTCACCCTTGCGGCGATGGGGGAGATATTTGCCTGGATGTCTGAAATTTCCCGCATCCCCATAAATCCACCGTAAAAACAGGCCATGGCGATCAACGAATAGAAATAGTTCACAACATAGTTTGGCTCACCGCCGGGAAGTTTGGTTTGCTGAACATAGGTCCGGCGGTCGCCCAGGCTGTCGGCAATCTGTGCTGCCTTTGATGGATCTTCGGCCATAATGCTTTTAAATGTGGCAGAGCTTTGCATGTAATTGTCGATGAAGCTTTTGATAATGCTCTGGTTCATGCCGGACTTGCTCACTACCAGTTGAATTGGCTCATCCGCGAAGATATACCCGGATATTTTATTCTCATTTAATAGATTTTCGGCTTCTTCGACGGAAACCACTGTCAGGTTGAACAAACGATCGTCACCGTTGGACACCTCATCCATGACCTGACGTAAGCTTTCATTTTCCTGCCAGGCGGCATTATTTACCACGGCAATATTGATTGCCTTAAACTTTTCATTGGTGGCCAGGTTTGAAAACGCCAGCTGGAAGAAGGTTGCGAGCAACAGCGGGAAGAGCATGGTCCAGAAGATGTTCGATTTATCCCGCAGGAGGCATTTTAATCTGTAGCTGAAGATATGAGCAAACATTTAATTTTCCCCCTTAATCCCTTAATTCTTTACCGGTGATTTCCAGGAACACGTCATTGAGCGTGGGAAGCTCTGAATAAATTTTTCCAAATTGAATTCCTTCCCGTTTAATGCATTCAAGCACGGTTTCCAGGTTGTTTTTACCCTTACCCGACTTAATCACCAGCTGGTTTCCCTTGTAATCCACCGATACAATACCGGGCAGCTTTCCAAGGACGGTAAGCTGCTGCTCGGATATGCCGAAGGATTCAATCGTTATCTTCTCTCCCAAAGTGATCATAGCTTTCAGTTCATCCTTCGTGCCGGTGGCGATAGCTCTGCCCTTATCCAAAATCATGATCCGGGTGCAAATCTGTTCAACTTCCTCCATGTAATGGGAGGTATATATCACAGTTGCTCCCTGTTCGTTCAGCTTTTGAATTCCTTCCAGAATTTTATTGCGGCTTTGCGGGTCAACGGCCACAGTGGGTTCGTCCAGGATGATCAGCTTTGGTTTGTGGGCGATGCCGCAGGCAATGTTCAACCTTCTCAGAAGACCACCGCTAAGCTTCTTCGGATAGAATTTGGTGAATTCACCCAGGCCTACAAACTCGATGGCTTCTTCCACCAGCTTTTTGCGCTCTGTCTTATCGTTCACATAAAGACCGCAGAAATAATCAATGTTGCCGTAAACAGTCAACTCATCATACACGGCTACGTTTTGCATCACAATCCCAATATCGCGCTTGATGGAATAAGCATCCGGCGACATGGGTTTGTTAAAAATTTCAATCTCGCCCTTGTCATACTTCAGAAGGGACAAGATACAGTTGATTGCCGTGGTTTTTCCAGAGCCGTTCGGCCCCAGAAGACCAAAGATTTCGCCTTCCTTTACTGTGAAGGACAGATGATCCAGTGCGACCAAATCACCATAACGCTTTACAAGATCTTTTACCTTTATAATCATGTTTAATGACCTCCATCCTGTGATGGTTCTATCATACTTTAAACAGAGTGTCATTTGTAAGTGAACCGAATCACAATCGGAAATGACAAATGTCATTTGGTTCATGTCTGCGGAGGATTTACTGTGTTGTGCAGCTACTCAAAAAATGGTAAGATGAGGCTGTGACACCGAGGACGGTTCTTCTTGGCACATCACATTTTTGCCTATTTGCAAAAAGATGTCTTGTATCACCGGGAACGGTTCTTCTTGACACACCGCATTTTCTGCCCGTTGGCAAAAAGATGTCTTGTATGAACTATTCCCGATGACCTCGTGGCACAGGTGGAGGAATCATGCGAAACACGGATGGCATTACTGATAAAATAATCCTGTTTATCTGCTGCTTAATGATTTATCTCATACAAACCAACTTCGAGATAAATGTGGTCATTATCCTGATCTCCATTATTTTTAGCGCGTTTCTTAGCTATTTTGACAATGAAAGGCTCTCTGCGGCTTTCACTACAGGGTTTTCCATCCTGGCCTGCTTTGTTCCGCAGCTAATCATTTTTTTGCCGCTGATCGCGTATGACATGTTGTTTTGTAAATATTGGTACTTTAATCTGGTTGCCATCATTCCGATGTCTCTTTCCCTGCAGTCTGCGAACTGGCGGATAACCTTACTTGTAATTGCGGTTTTGCTGGTTTCAACACTGCTCAGGTACCGAACCAAAACTCAATCGGATCTGCGCTCCAAACACAACGACTTAATCGACGAAGCCCGCGAGTTGACCATGATTTTGAATAAACAAAACAAGGATCTGGTTGAAAAGCAGGACTTTGAGCTCAGTAACGCCACGTTGAACGAGCGTAACCGTATCGCCAGAGAAATTCATGATAATGTGGGCCATTTGCTGTCCAGTGCGATTTTGCAATCCGGCGCGCTGCTTACCGTCAACAGGGATGATAAGATGACAGACTCCCTGAAAACCCTGAAGGATACCCTGAACCAGGCCATGAACAGCATTCGGACCAGCGTCCACCAGCTTTATGATGAATCAGTGGATCTGGAGGCGCAAATCATGGAGATTACAGGTGGGTTCACATTCTGTGAACTGACCTGTGATTATCAAATTAGCGGCAACCCGGACAAAAAGGTAAAGGCGGCGTTCATTGCGGTGGTAAAGGAGGCTCTGTCCAATGTCATCCGGCACTCAAACGCAACGGCGGTGTCCGTTGTGCTCAGGGAACACCCCGGGCTGTACCAGTTGATCATCCGGGATAATGGAACCTTTCGAAATTCTGGCACTGGTGAAGGTCTGGGGCTGAAGAATATGACCGACAGGATTGAAGCGTTAAAAGGTAATATCAATATTTTAACAAACAATGGCTTTGAAATATTCATCTCCGTTCCAAAGGAGGGTACTGCATGAGAATATTGGTGGTAGATGATGACAGGCTTGTGTCGGCTTCGTTGAAAACCATTCTCGAGGCTGATCCGGAAATTGAAGTGGCAGGGACGGGAAGCAGCGGCCGCCAGGCGGTTGAGCTGTACTTTAATCTGAAACCCGATGTTCTGCTGATGGATATCAGAATGGATGGCATGACGGGAATAGCGGCGGCCGAAGAAATTCTGGCACGAGACAAGGCCGCGAAAATCCTGTTTCTAACCACCTTTTCCGACAATGAGTATATTGCCAGGGCTTTCCAAATTGGGGCCAAGGGGTATCTCCTTAAGCAGGATTTTGAAAGTATCACCCCTTCGGTGAAAGCTGTGTTTATGGGGCAACGGGTTTTTGGTGATGAAATCGTTTCAAAGCTTCCTCAGATTTCACGCAGTCAGGAAAAACCGACTTTTTCAGGCTATGATCTAAACGAGAAGGAAATTGAGATCATCACAAAGGTAGCAGACGGGCTGTCGAACAAAGAGATAGCTGAAGTATTATTTCTTGGTGAAGGCACCATCAGAAATTATATCAGTGTGATCCTTGATAAGCTGAATTTACGCGACAGAACCCAACTCGCTGTATTCTATTACAAGTGCGGGGGGTAGCGTAAAGAACTTTTCAGAAAGATGCGCTTGCCTGTTTTAGGAATACGCAGTGTCAACTTCTGTTTTGACCAAAATGATTCACCCGAACCTTCCCAGGTAACCCGGAACAGTATCAGGGAATGAATACTCAAACTGTCTTCTCAGTAAACTCAGTTCCCAATGACATAATCGCGGGCGTAGCATGCTGCTTCTGCATCGGTTAACTGCCGGACAAAAGCTGCACGGCCGGAAATGTAAGCACCGGGACCATCGTTTTTATATTCCGCGTATAAAACAGTGTCGTGGGCATCGGGTTTATCCCAGTCATGAAAACCAGCGGGATGAATATGCGAACCCAGGTAGGAATTTAAGATGACTGTTTTGGCATAATTTCTCCAGGGTCTGCCCAGATACACGCTTGCAGGGCCGCAGTCGCTGGTGAAACGACAGTGGTTGAACACATATCCGTAAGGCTGCCCCTGGGGGGTTGATGCAGCCGTTATGTATCCGCAGGGCTGGCTTTGTGAAGTTGGTGCAGCAGTGACAGTTCTGCCAGGTTGGCTTTGTGAAGTTGGTGCAGCAGTGACAGTTCTGCCAGGTTGACTTTGTGAATTTGGTGCAGCAGTGACAGTTTCACCTGGCTGCCACTTTGAAGTTGGCATTGCGATGCCGGTTCCGCAAATTTCCTTCTCCGGGCTCCGGGAGAATATCTCGCAATCCTCGAAATATGCCGTAGCGCTTCCAAAGATAAAATCCACATCCCCCGAAATAAAGCAATTCTTATAGTAATGCCTGCCATTGACGCGTGGCGCGTTTTCCTTTGGGCCACGGAATCCGTTCCTTTCATAAGGGGCGGGGGGCAGCGGCCCGGTGAAAAGAGTATCCTGGCTTCCGCAAATCCTGCAGTTGTCAAACACTATCCCATCACCATCCACATAAAGGGCAAGGGCCTGCCCCACATCGCATCCTCTGCCTGCAGTATTCTCAAATGTCATCCCGCACGCATGGAAACGGTCAGCATCGATAAATAGCGTTGGTGTACGGAAGGTCCCTCGTTTTTCACCGTCCGGCATAATAGCTTTTGCATAATCATCATAAGACAAAATGGTATTCAGGCAATTCGTGCCCCTGAAAAAGACATCCGGTTGATGGACCTCCAACCGTTCCCTGTAAAAACCGGGCGCAATTTCGATGGTGATACTTTCATCTGCGTGCTTTTCTGCTTCCCTCAGTGCCTGAGCAATAGTTTTAAAGCAAGCACTATCAGAAGGGGTGTGAAGGGGATCTACCTTTATCAAAAACATAGGATGCTCCTGTAAACTTTTTTTACTCCTGTGAAACCCGCCAAGGTTTCGTGTTGTTTGGCGGCACCCGGATCGTGATGGACTGTTCAAGATTAAGTCTATCAAAAAACATGAGCTTTTCCAATCACACAATACATTCTCAGTCTTTCTTGCCTTCAGAAATTATACACTACAACAAGTGTCAGCAGAAGATATTTTTGCTTATGAACAACAAAAACAGAAAATGACCTCTGAATAGTTTCGACGATTTTGATCCTTTTTACGGTTTGGGTTCTTTCACTGTTGACGAACAAATGTTCAGAATGGTAAACTATTCATGATGCTAAGAGCTCTCCATAAGGCATGATGAAAGAATGTAACCAGGCATGCTGAAAGAACATAAAAGGCAGTTCAGTCATGGTGATTGTATTCTTTTAAAACCCAAAAAAACCGTCCCAGGCCTGCAGTGAGGAACCATGAAGACGATCAAAATACAAAACGCAAGGGTTCATAACCTGAGAAATATCGATGTGGAAATTCCCAGGGACAAGCTCACCGTTATTACGGGCATCAGCGGTTCAGGGAAAACCAGCCTTGTTCATGATGTGTTGTACAAAAGGGCTCGGGACATTTACCTCGACTCCATTGGCATCCGCCAGCGTCACAGTGAGGATACCGCGGACAGCATCAAGGGGCTTTGCCCCGTTGTGGCAGTGGAACAGAAAACGGTAAAGGCTTCGTCATCCCGCTCGGTGGTGGGTACCAGAACCAACATCTTCGATTACATGCGGCTGCTGATGGCCCAGGCGGGTGTTCAAAAATGCAGCATCTGCGGAAAAGATGTGGCCGGTTCCAACCCTTGCCCCCATTGCGGTCAGACGCCTGAACCCTTTCCGAAGGGTTTCTTTTCCTTTAATACGATCAGCGGGAAATGCGAACACTGCCAGGGCAAGGGATATAACTGGGCTCCCTCCATTGATAAAATTACGGCAAATCCCAAAAAGCCCATCAAAACCGCCTTCCACTTCTGGCTTTTCCGACAGGCCATGGAAAAATTTCATGTTCTGGAAAAGGAGTTCAACATCACAGTGAATACAAGCCTTTGCAAGCTTGATGAAAAAGCTCTGAAGGCCGTACTGTTCGGGTGGGGCGATTTTCCTGGTTTTCTGGGCAGTGCGGCCGCACAGGAAGCCCAGGTAAACTTTCTGATGAACAAATGCATGGCTGCCGGCCCGGGGATCCTGGAAAGGTATTATGAAAGAAGGGCGTGCCCCGTCTGTAAGGGAATGCGTCTTGGCACAGGCCCGTTGTCAGTGACTCTTGGCGGCAAAAACATGGGCGAACTATCATCAATGACACTGGAAGAATTGGGTCAGTTCCTAAACGATTATAGGAACAATCATACGCCGGGTGCCTTCGAAACTAGCCTGATCGATGCCATTCAAAGGCAGATTCAAGGTTTCCGGGATGTGAACCTTTCCTATCTCAGCCTGTACAGAACCATCCCGACGCTAAGCGGCGGGGAAATCCAGCGCCTTTTCATCATGCGGCACATTTCCTCAAAACTCGAGTCTGCCTTGTTCATCTTTGATGAACCTACAGCAGGGCTGCATGAGGTTGAAAAGTCCGCCATGCTGAACAACCTGAAGGGGTTAAGCGATGGGAAAAACGGCTTGATCATTGTGGAGCATGACCGCAATACCATCGAAATGGCCGAGCATATCCTTGATATTGGACCAATGGCAGGCCGGGCTGGGGGCAGGGTTGTATACAATGGCCCGGCCAATGGAATTACAGCTTGCAAAGAGTCAATCACCGGTCAATATCTCAGCGGGCAGCTTAGGGTTCCCTACAGAGAAGAAGCTGATTATAAGGTGTTCACTCCAGAAACCCCAACGCTACAAATTCGCAATGCCTGTGCAAACAATCTGAAAAACCTGGATCTGGATATTCCGCTGGGCATGATCGTCGGTATCGCAGGGGTTTCGGGCAGCGGCAAGAGCAGCCTTACGTCAAAGGTTCTCATACCGTTACTGCATCGGTGCTTCAAAGAGATTGACGAATCGGATCAGGAGCCTTCTGTTGAAAACGTCGATGATTGGGAAGATAGCGAAGAGATCACCACCATCGATGGGAAAACAACACTGTCTGGCACCGAGCATATCAACGGATACGCCGATGTGGCACAAATCCCCATCAGCCGGTTTGGTACGTCCACACCCCTTTCCTATTTGGGCTTATGGGACAGAATCCGTAAAATCTATGCTGGTCAACCAGGCGCGGTTGAACGGTCTTTCACTGCTTCACATTTTTCCTTCAACTCCAAAGGTGCCTGCCCCGAATGCAGAGGACGCGGCGTTAAAAAAGTGGGTTTTGTATCAGCCATCTATGAGCGCTGTGATGTATGTAATGGCAGAAGGTTCATCGATGAGGTGCTTGAGGTACAATATCGGGGCTTGAACATCCATCAGCTGCAAGGCCTGAGCATCTCGGAGGCAATTGATTTTTTCAGTGACGAGCCTAAAATTCATGATATGCTGAAGGCTCTGGACAAAACAGGTCTTGGATATATGACGTTGGGGCAGCCCATTCCCACCTTAAGCGGCGGTGAAGCGCAGCGGCTGAAAATTGCCAGGGAACTGGGCACCAAAAGGAAGGGCAAAATTCTGTACATTCTGGATGAGCCCACCACAGGGCTTAGCTTTTATGATACCGCCAACTTGCTTCCCATGCTCACCGAGCTGGTTCAAGCAGGGAACAGCGTGATCGTCATTGAGCATGACCCCGATGTGCTTTCGTTCTGTGATCATATCATCGAATTGGGTCCGGGTGCAGGTGCTGATGGCGGGCAGATCATCGCGCGCGGATCACCGGCACAGCTGAAGCACGACCCCTTATCGGTGGTCGGCAGATACTTGTTTCCACAGCCAGTCATGGCGAGGTGAGCCTTTATTTGGTTACGAAAACAATTGTGGATTATCCCCAAAAGGGGTGGAGGTTGTTTTGAGTGATTATTACCCTGAAGCAGATTGGATAAAGGTAAAGCCTGAAGAGGTTGGGGTGAACGCTATGGCAGTAAACCATGCCTCGGCGCAGCTGCCCCTGAACAATACAGTCATCGGCATGATGGTGGTGAAGGACGGGTACATCGTCTTAGAGCATTACAACCCGCGGTTTGGGCCCAATACCATCAGCCAGGTTTTTTCGGTGACAAAGAGTGTAATCTCCGCCCTGCTTGGTATCGCTCTGGCTCAGAAACATATTGAAAGCATTGACGACACGGTTTATCGTTATTTCCCCGAGTCCGAACCCCATGTGTCGGGTTACCTGAAAAAAACTGTCACAATCAGGCATCTGGTAACCATGACCTCCGGCTTATACGCTTCGAGGCGCAACAGCTTCGGCAGCAGGATAGAAGAAACTGACGACTGGCTGAAAAATATCCTGGAGCTTCCCATAGCGTTGAAGATCGCAAACACCTTTCATTACAACGACCTTTATCCTCATCTTATTTCGGCATTGATTGCCCGCCAAACCGGAATGTCCACACTGGAGTTTGCAAACACGCAGCTTTTTGAGCAAACCGGGATGCGCCGGGCAGTTCCTCTTAACAGTGTAGATGCTATGACCGACATTACAGGCAATAAGGTGATCCCAGGTGATGACGAAAACCAGAATTCCCATTGGATGTGTGATCCACAGGGGTTGGTTGCCGGAGGTTTCGGGCTGATGACCGATCTGCGGGATATGGCCCGCTTTGGTTACCTATACCTGAAAGGTGGAAAGTGGAAAGATAAACAGGTGATCCCCGGGCAGTGGGTTCAGGAATCTACCCAAATTTATACCGATACAGGCAATCGTGAGCCACTCAGCGCCATCTTTGGTGAAAAGGATCAAAAGAGCATTACCACACCATCGGGGTTGAACAGCGGCTATGGGTACTATTGGTGGGTTTATGAAGGGGAACTCCGGTATTACTGCGCCCTGGGGTACGGTGGTCAGAGAATTATTGTGATCCCTTCAAAAAACATGGTTGTGGCCATCAAAACAACCTACAGCGGCATGAGCGCTTACCAGCATGCCGAAGATCTGTGGAAAAAAATAGTGCGGGAGAGCGAAATATGATCAAGGTAAAATCAGCCTGCTTACATAATTTGAAAAACATCGACCTGGAAATTCCCAAAAACACGTTTACTGTTGTTACCGGTGTCAGCGGCTCGGGTAAATCCACGGCCATTTTTGATATCCTTTTTCAAGAGGGGAAACAGGCTTACCTTGAAGCGATCGGCATGGCACCTGTGATCGAGCGGGAAAAGCATTATGAAAGTATTAAAGGGTTGATGCCGGCCATTGCTATCACCCAGAAAACCGTGGCCGAAACAAACCCCCGGTCGGTGGTTGGAACCAGGACGGGGATATCAAACCTGCTGCGGGATGTCTACTCCCATTGGGGCGATATCACCTGTGCAAAGTGCGGAGCCCTTTGCACGCATCCGGGAATGGACACAGAGCTTACCGAGACCGACGAACTCATCCCGCATACTGCAAACAAAGTGAAGTGCGCTGCCTGCGGGCATACTGAAAAACGGCTCGACTCCATTCATTTTTCATTTAACTCGGTGCATGGCATGTGCCTGCATTGCTCCGGGCGCGGCTACATGGACGAAATTGATGTTGAAAAAATCATCGGTGACGGTGATACTACGTTATCCGGCATCTGCCGGAAGGTCGGTGTGAACCTGCACAAGGAACGGTATGAAAAGTTCCTGAAAAAGTATGGCATCACCGGGAAAAGCCTGTTTTCTCAGATACCCCGGGAGGCCAGGGAGATTTTTCTTTCCGGTCGCCCCGGTGTGTTAAAGGGGGTGCTGTCCTATCTGGCTGGAAGGCCGATATATGACCGGATGCAGTATACTGTCGTTCATGAATGCACCTTCTGCCATGGCATGCGCCTTCGCCCCGAAGCCCTGCGCGTGAGCATTGCAGGAAGGAATATTACTGAAATGTCCATGCTGACGATAAAAGACATTGAGGCTGTCCTGAAACAATGGCTAAACGGTAAGTACATCAACCCTGTAAAGGTTATCCTGCAGCGGCTGCAGCAATTGGAGGAGGCGGGTCTTGGTCATCTCAGCCTCTACAGGCCCATGCCCACCTTAAGCGGCGGCGAAGCGCAGCGGTTATTCCTGGCATCCCATCTTGAAAGTGAAATGGGCTCGGTAATTTACATCTTCGATGAGCCTACCAGCGGGCTGCATGAACGTGAAAAGCAAGCGATGATCAATAAACTGAAAGCATTGAAGGAAAACAACAATACTGTTATTGCCATCGAACATGACAGGAACACCATCGCGGCAGCGGAGCATATCATTGATTTCGGCCCCCTTGGCGGCGATGCTGGCGGTGAAATCATCTGCAGCGGTTCAATGGGGGACTTGCTTGAAAACGAGCGCTCCATCACCGGGGCCTACCTAAAAGGGAGAAGCACCATGCCTGTCCGAAAGAAGAGCCCGTGCTTATCAAACTCCGGCCAAGTCATTTCCATGCGAGGCGTCAAAACACACAACCTTAAAAACATCAATGTAGATATTCCACTTGGGTTGATCGTTGGGATCATGGGTGTTTCGGGCAGCGGAAAAAGCTCGTTAATTGCCGATACACTGGTGCCTGCGCTGATTCAGCATTTTGGGCAGAATGGTAATGATGAAGGAGAGGACGACGCTTCCACGGACAATGACTTTTCAATTTCCAGGCCGCTTTACAGTTCCATTGATGGATTCGAGCACCTAAGCGGATTTTGCGAGGTGGTACAAAAGCCCATCGGAAGAAGCCGGCGTTCTATACCGCTGAGTTATGCCGGGATATGGGATGACATCCGAAAGGTGTTTGCATCACAGCCTGTCAGCAAAAAGGCCGGTTTTAAACCTGGTCACTTTTCCTTTAACTCTGAGGGGGCCTGTGGCGGTTGCCGCGGCATGGGCAGCATTGACAAGTATATGGGCGAGCTGGGGTTTATGCAGATCACCTGCCCGGATTGCGGGGGAATCCGTTACTCCAGTGAAATTCTAAAGGTGCTGTACAAGGGGAAGAGCATCAGTGATGTGCTGAACATGAGTATTTCCGATGCCGCGAAGTTGTTCGCCGAAGAGGGAAGAATAGCGTTCATGCTTCAAACCCTTGAGAGAACGGGGCTTGGATACCTGCGATGCGGCCAGGCTGTGTCCACCCTGTCAGGGGGTGAAGCCCAGCGGGTGAAGCTTGCTGAAGAGCTTGGCAGGCAAAGAAAGGGGAATATCCTGTATATCCTCGATGAACCCACCACAGGGCTGTCTTTCCATGATACCGCAATGCTGTTGGCCCTTCTTGAACAGCTGCGCAGTCAGGGAAACAGTATTCTCATCATCGAGCATGACCCCAATGTGCTAAACTTTTGTGATTATACCATCGAATTGGGACCCGGAGGGGGAAATGAGGGGGGAGAGGTCATATCCTGCAAGCCGCAACCCAATAGCAGGCCTTGAACGTTATTTCCTGAAGTCTGCCGGGTAATGTTAGCTATGAACGTTTTTTTCTGCAGTCCGCTGGGTAATAGCAGCTATGAACGTTTTCTTCTGCAGTCTGCCGGGTAATAACAGCTTTGAACGTTATTTCCTGTAATCTGCGGCTTAAAAGTAAACTTGAACCTTATTTATTGTCTTTCAGCTTTTCCAGTTCTTCAATGCTATAGGTGATGCATTTGGAGTTCTTTCTTGCTTTTTCATAATCGGACTTCACTTTAATGGTTTTCACAGTTCCGCTTTTGGCTGCTTTTTTTGCCGACGGCTTCGCACCGCTGGCCACAGCAGTTTTATGCAGGCTGCATTTCTTGTTTGTACAAACCTCATTATCCATGATTGAACCACATGCGGAACAAAATTTAATCATCTGCTATACTCCTGTCCATCACATTCATCTATTATAGATTATACCATATAACCCGAACCCATACATGATTGCCGTGTAAATTTTCTGTTCACCATTATCGCCGTAAAAAATCTTTCAGTAGAAAGTTTCCTTCTTTTTGATCCTTGAAGTACTCCGGATACTTTTCCGACAAGGCTTCAACTTCTCTGACAAGCTTTGAGGAATGCTCCAGGAAAAGCTGCCTTACCGTTTCGATGTTTCCTGCTTTGATGTTTTCAAGCATATGCTGGTGCTGCTCGATCACACCGGCAAAAACATCGCGATCCCAGATGCTCATCAAGCGCACCCTTCTGTAATGCCCGGACAAGCTCTGTATCGCATCCCAGCACATGTTCTTATCAATGGCATCAAAGAACACATGGTGGAATTCATCATCATATTGCAGGCAGGAAAGATGGTCCCCGGCTTCAAGAGCCTCGACCTGCTTTTGAATAAACTCAGCCAGGCTTCTTAGGTGGGACGGCTGATGCTCCTGCATAAAAATGGTGACAGCCCTCACTTCCAGGCTTTGGCGCAGAAATTGTTCCTCCTGAACCCTTCGCATGTCAATTTGTGAAACACTGGTCCCCTTTTGGGGGAACACATCCACCAGCCCTTCCTTTGCCAGCTTGATTAAAGCATCCCTTACCGGGGTTCTGCTTACATTTAGCTGTTCGGATATGCTTTTCACATTCAAGGGTTCGCCGGGTTTCAGGTTCAGGTTGACAATGTTTTTCAAAAGAGTGTAATAAACATTATCGCCGATGTTGTATGATAATGGCATGGAATTCATACTATCTGCAAACATAACTATCTCCCTGTATAACTGAAATTATATTGAAGCCCGCAATGAACTAAATAAAGCTTGAGCAAAGGTTCTGGGAATACATAAAACTATGATATAACAACGGGAGCAAATGTACAAGCAATTGAATTGATCTGAAACAATCGAAATATCAAAAGATTCCTGTTCAGAGGTATGTGTTTTATCCTGAGCGCAGCGAGGTCATCCTGCACAGCAATGTCATCCGAGCGCAGCGAAGGATCTTTTCCGGAGTAATGCAAAGCTCCTTCACTTCGTTCAGCAAGCTGCGCCTGCTTACCTCTAAATAGTAACAGCAAACGGAAGCAATTGCCACGCATTTGCTTCCGCTGCCACCAGAGAGGGGATTTATGAAAAAGGTTCCGGCAACAGTTGCTCTTAAACTGTTGCTTTCGTCTTGCTATACATCAGCATTCCTGAAAGGTTCATTTCATAATATTCATTCCCGCAAACCACAGGGGCTGGACTCTGCTTACAGATGGCTTCCCAAAGTCCATTCAGGTAAGCCACGCCAAGGGCACGGTCATACAAACCATAGCCGGGCATGGATTTTTCATCCCATATCGCCCTGCCATGGTCGGGTCTCATGATTCCATCAAAGCCGACATCATGGAATGCTTTCATGATCTCATACATATCCATAGAACCATCGGAAGACAGATGAGCGGACTCGTCGAATTTTCCTTTTCCCAAATGCCTGATGTTACGCACATGGGCAAAGTGAATTCTGCTGCCAAGGGCACGGATAATGTCCGGTATATCGTTTTCAGGGTTGGAGCCCAGTGAACCGGTGCAAAGGGTGACACCATTGTATGGACTGTTGACCATGCTGACGATTTTCAACAGGTTTTCCTTGTTTGTTACCACACGGGACAGCCCGAATACCGGCCATGCAGGATCATCGGGATGAATGGCCATTTTAATGCCGTATTCTTCGCAGGTGGGCATGATGGCGGTTAAAAAAACCTTCAGGTTTTCTAAAAGCCTGTCAGCATCAACGTCCTTGTATAGTTCAAACAGTGAACGGATTTTTGCCATTCTCTCAGGTTCCCAGCCTGGCAAAAGAAAACCGTTGGAATTCGAATCCATCCTGCTGAACATTTCTTCAGGGTTGATTTGGTCGATAATATCCTGATCATAGGATAATACGGTGGCACCATCTTCACGGCTTTTGGCCAAATCGGAGCGCGTCCAGTCAAATACCGGCATGAAGTTGTAGCAAACAAGATGAATTCCTTCTTCACCCAAATGCTTCAGGGTTTGAATATAATTTGCGATGTAGTGATCACGTTCCGCCAGCCCAACCTTGATGGCGTCATGGATGTTTACACTTTCAATTCCCAATACCTCAAGACCATGACTTTCCACTTCCGCTTTCATGGCACGGATTCTTTCCCTGGGCCAAACCTCTCCGGCGGGAATATCGTAAAGGGTAGTTACAACTCCCTGAACACCGGGGATTTGACGGATATATTTCAAAGGAACGGTATCTGTTTCAGAACCAAACCATCTTAATGTCATTTTCATAAACGCATTCATCCTTTCTTGAACAAATCGTGATGTCTAAAATCAACCTCTAATAATATATTAACATACTAATATATTAGTGTCTATAAAAAATTTATCAAAAAAATTTCATCTGGCCAGATATTTTTCAGTTATCTTATACAAAAGTGAAAACAGAAGATCAAAGGCGTAACCTCCTGCAAAAAGCTTTGAGGACTTCAACATGAGCGTGGTTAATGTTCAAAGCACAACCTGCTGAACGAGAGAAGTTTACTGATTTGACAGTAATATTATGTAAATGCTATTCTGATTGTAGGACAAACCTGTGAAATAGCCGGCAAATATCGGGCAGGGAAGAGGAGATCATTTATGGCAAGATGTAAAATTACTGTTTTGAAAAGAGCGCTGAATAAAGAACTGGCAGAACAATTTTCGAATGATATTGTAGAGAAATGCCCATTTTTTCAAGAGGGTCAGGAGTTTATCTGCAGCCTTTTTGAAAAGCCGCAAAACTTCTGTGACTGGGCATGGAATGATATTAACAAGGTTGTTGCCGCTCTTGGAAGAGGTGGAAACTTCAATACGGAAGTGTTCAACAACTGGATGAAGGATGATAAAACGATGATTGTTTGCTGCACGGATGGTATGAGGCCTGTTTCGTTTAAGGTGGAACGACTGGAGGAGTGAAACCAGGGGGCGGACAGGAGATGGGGCTCAGGTACATTGGCTCAAATACGCCAAGGTACCTGCACCCCTGGAGAACCTTATCTTCTTACGCGGTGGGACAGAAGGTAAGGAACAAGGCTTAAGACAGCAGCCGCGACGGCAGCCATTACCAAAATAACGATGTATCCCAGGGGTTCTCCGGCAAGTATGCTGGAAAAACCTTCATTCAACCAATAGGAGGGGGTCCATTGGGCAATCATTTTCCAATGTGTTAAAACCTCGGACAGGTTTATAATGCTTCCGCCGAAAAGGGCCATCACGAATGTAGCGGCGGGAATGACAACCATCATCCTCCATATAGATCCACAAAGAGCTGCCATGACAAATCCAAGGGATACGCTGATACAAATATAGAAAAACATCAATAAAAGACAGGCAGCTAAAAGTTTTCCGGTAGCTTCGCCACAAACAAGAATGGAAAACACAGATAAACACCAGATAAAAAATGAAACCGTCAGTGCGGAAGAGGAAAGATAATACAGCAAGCCTCCGGTTGTCGTGCTTATCCTGCGCAAAAAACCGTTTTCTTTTTCCTTTAACAGCCATAAAGAGCCAAGGAAAGCAAGAAAAGCGGAAACAACATTCCAATACCTTATCAGACGCTTCAGGTTATCCTTGTCATCCATTTTGAAATTATCTGCGCCATCGCCGCGCTGCTCATGATATTCAATAATCAGCAGCGGATGCTCCTGTATTGCGTTTTTTTGAAAATCCTGAATTTCGTCAAGAAAGCTTTCCTGCGCTTCATCCATGGTCATGCCGTATTCTTCAAGAATCCCGGATATGCTTTTTATTCCGATCCATGCCTTCATCGTTTCCCCGCTGAAGGCTTCGGCGACAATACCCGATGTTACCGGCGCGGGGATGGTATATATTTCGATCAGTTCCTTCAACTGATCAGCATACAGGTTATCAGAGAAATCTTCCCGGATAATACACACCGCGTCAACGGTTGAGGTCTGTAACCTTCTCATCGCCTCTTCCCTTGGAAGCTCAGACAAGTGAATGGAAGGATTTTTTTGCACGTTCATGATAACCTCACGGGAGATTTCGGTTTGATCCTGATCGATAACGGCAACCGGGATATTTGCCGCACTCCCTTTCAATGAACCAATGGAACCGTTCCCAAAGAAAATGGATACAACAAAGAGTATTACCGAGAACAGGAGAAATTCCCGCTGAAGTACCAGTAATTTGATTCTGCATAGAAAAATGCGCCAAAAGCTTATCATAGCATACCCTTAAATAATTGGCTGATGGTTCAGGCGATCAAGCCATCTGTTCCAAAATGCCGGCTTGCGGCATCTTAGTCGCGCGACGCAGCAACAGCGTGCTGCATGTAAAAAATACGGCTGATATCAAAACAAGGACGGCCGTGCCCTGAAGCACGGCGTCCGGATGATTTCCGAAAGTACTGTTCAACAGTGTCTGCATTGCCCAGTAATGCGGCGAAATGATGCTCAAATTACGGATGGTTTCAGGCAAAAATGCCAGAGGAATGATTCCGCCGCCTAAAAAAGCGGATAACAGAATAAAGACAAATCCAAAGCCGATTGCGGCTTCCATTTTGGTGATCAGATAACCAAACACCATTATCATGGAGCAGGAGCACAGTGAAATGGCGATAAAACCTGCCGGCACAAGCAGGAAACTGCTATCAGAGCTATTTCCGGCTGCCAGGAAAACAAGAATGCCGGGGATAAAGTATTGGAGGAATTGTACGGTGACCACTGAAAGATATTTCGCAAGAATATAGTGAAAAGAAGTCCCGCCCTTCAGAATAATCCTATGGACGGTTTTCCTTTCCAGATCGGAAAAAACCGGCTGCAAGACCGATAAAGCCTGAAAAAACATAAAGATGATGAATATGGAGACAATATAATACTCCAGCGGAATGTTCATTCCGGTGGCAGATACCTGCCCCATGGCCTTCATCACCTGATCTCTGCCCAGTACTTTGATATAGAAATTAAATGCGGTATCTGCATATTTGTCTGCCATTACATCCCGATCCATTCCGATTCTGTCCATGTACTCCCAAAGGGTTTCAATTCCGCCCTGGGCAATACTGATAAGCTCGGCGCCGGTTTGCAGGATGTCTCTTAATATTTCAGCCTGAAAGGGATATTTTGGGCTTCCTATGATTTGCAGAACCGTTGGTTCAGCATAATAAAGGTTATTGGTGATTCCCTCCGGGATGATGACAATGGCTGCGACACTGCCGTTGTTAAGAAGTGTTTGCGCATCTTCCATGGTAACCAGCCGCATCGATAAAAGCTGTTTCCCGGCTTCGGTGTTTTTCAAATGATTGATGATATATCTTGTTTCCAGGGTCTGCTCCTGATCGACCACGGCTACCTGGAAGGGTTCCATTTTCTCGCCTTCGAAAAGATAGGGAGCGGCAGCATATGCAAACAAACTAATTGTCAGCGCAGGAATGAGCATTGAAAACACAATGTTCCACCCGTTGCCCAGAGTTCGTTTCAGTTCATACCAAAATAAATGACTAAACCGCATATTATGCTCCAAAAGCAGGGGAGGTGTTTCAATGGACCACCCCCCCTGAAACAGAACCAGCGCATCTTACGGCCCTGTGGCCGTCGGTACGCATAAAAATCATTAAAACATATCATTTATCAGATCATAAATTTCGTCATTTTCGTATACAAAATCCGACATATTATCATAGAAATCCTGGACTAATTCATTGTACTCATCACTGCTCAGGTCACCCAAGTTGATTGAATTGGATGATTCCAGCACGGGAATTTCTGTTTTCCCAAGAGAAAACTCAGTATCTATACTAAGTCCGGTTTCGACGGATTCGTCCTCATTAGCGTCCATATAAGAAATTATGTGGTCAAGATCCAAATTCGCTTCAACCTTTTTGCTGCCAATGCTTCCCTGAAGATCATAAGCCACGGTACCCTCAAACCCATACTGCTCCGAATAAATATTTTCTGCCTTAATGGAATACTTGTACTTTGCCGATTCGGCACTCTTACCCAGTGACCGGTTTCCTTCCAGATCGGCATCGATCATCAGTTCTTTCTCTCCATCATTATATACAACAAATGTACCTTCTGCTTCGGTCTCAAACCCGTTTTTAACAGCATTGTCAAGCGCCTCAACCTCAATCCGTATTCCAGACTTGTCTTGTTTGTTGCTGCCGTAGGTTGAGAACAGTCCAAACTCTAGTATGAGCTCGGAAGTTTTATTGCTCAGGGTATAGTTTTGCACCAGCCAGTCCAAATCATAGGCTGCATCACTGTCATTGAAATTATAACCAACTTCGCTGCTGATCAGCTTCTTTTTGCTGTCAAAGGTTTGTGTATACTCCAGATCTCCCAATTCAATATAATCATACCAATCTTCTGCATAGCTCAATTTTTCCTCAATAACTGCGGTAATGTCATCCTCATCGGGTAATCCTTCAAGATCCTCGTCAAACAAGTAATAATCCAGGTCCATGTCTTCATTGACAAATTGCAGCATGCCTGCTTCCTCGGCATTTTTAAAGAAGTTGTATAGTGTTTTAGAAAACAGAGCGATAATATTATCATCTTCAATCAGTTTGCTGGTAAACTCTTCAACAAATTCTTCAACCCTGTCGCTGTCCAATTCAAGGGTCAGTTGCTGGCACTTTATAGTTTTTCCGGCAACCGTTGTGGTGGCTTTTTTGTTCCATGAAAAATCTTCTTCATCAAAAAAGTCCATTATGAATTTGCCATAGTCTTTCTGAATTTCCTTTATCAGTTCTTCGTCCAGCTTAATACCGTCGATCAGCTGTTTAAAATCCGGCTTATTTTCCGGGACATTAATATATAGATTAGCCATATCAGCGAATGAATTAAGGTCCTCATAGTTTATCATCCAGTATTCATCCTGAAATACCGGAACCTGAAATGCAAGAAAATTCGTATCGGTTATAACGTTGCCATCTATCAGGTCTGCTCCGTCATAGTTCAGATTGATATTAGCCATATATTGTTTTTCCTTAAAATCAGATTGTAAACTAAAGTCAATAGATAACTTGTTCAGTATATCCTCCGCTAAATCACCCTCATAGCCTATATCAGTGCCAGCACCTGGTTCAAATGCTGCCTTTATGCGAGAATTCGCCTGGTAAGAGTTCTTCATTAGATAATCCAAAAGCTCCCGGGACAGTGTTGCTGCAGCAGGGGAGTCTTTTTTCAAGCTGTTTGCCGCTACATACAGAAAAGTCTGCTCAGCATTCATGCCGAAAACGCTGGAATAAAGAAAGTATCCGCCAGCACCCAAAACGATTGCAACTAAAACTATAATAGCGATGATTTTACCTGTTTTTGCTTTACCGTGGACAGTTGTTTCATTCTCCATATCTAATCTCCTTTACCAAACAAATGATACTTTCTATCAATAACCTCACGCAGAGGATTGATTTCCTGCTCTTCGACGAGGCCATAGGCATCCTTGAGAGAACCGAAGAAAATCTGCTCCCCCTGGTCGAGCATTAGAATTTTACTACCGAGGGAATGAACCATTTCCGGGTTATGGCTGGACATGATGATGATATTTCCCTGTTCGGACAAATGCCTCAGGTGGGCTGCGATGGTAGCCTGAGTTTTTATGTCGACGCCGGCCAGGGGTTCATCCAAAAGAATGAGTTTAGGATGATTCAACAAAGCGACCGCCATATTCAGCCTTCTTTTCATGCCGCCCGAGAGGATGCCGGTTTTTTTACCGAGAACATCCGAAAGCTTCATATCATTCGCAATGGTTTCGATATTTTTCCCGGAACTGCGGCTTTTTTGTTTTCCAAGCCAAAATTGAAGGTTATCCCTTACGGTCAGTTCATCATAAAGGGCAATGTCCTGAGGGACATATCCCACTATTTTTCTCAGATAAAAAGGGTCTGACAATAAATCCGAACCGTCCAGCAGCACCTTTCCTGAAGTTGGTTTGATCAAGGAGGCTAATATGGCAAGCAGCGTTGATTTGCCTGCTCCATTGGGCCCCAATATGCCAAGGATATCACCGGATCCAAGGGAAAAAGTTGTTGAAGAAAGGACTTTCTTTTTACTGTAAAATTTTTCTATCGCTATGACATCAAGTTTCATCCATGGCTCCGTTTGCTTATTGATGACGAATGATATTGCTCTCTTACTCGTTTACTAAGCCGATATCCAGACCGACCAGCGTGTGAGTGTGTAATAACTTACGCACCGATTTGAATTGACGCAGGAATACACACGCAACACCAAACCGAATACTTCATTCAGTCATACAATTGAAATATATTCTTTGCAACAACAGGTATGATATGGAAACAATTACTAGTTTTTATTATACACTTTGCACTATATAAAGTCAACAATACCACGAATAGCCGCGAAAATTGGTGTATGAAAGAGATCTGTTGTTGTTTGACAATTACAGCTTTCTATAGCATGCTAATTTTAACATAAGGCGACCTGCCTTATCTTTGAAGTGCTGCAGGTCGCTTGTTTTGACAGGAATGCATTTTATACACTTAAGAAAAATCAAGGCATTCGCAAGAATACCAGGGAGGTTTGTAAATAGAAAAGGAGCAGAATACCTGATCTTATTGAGCCAGGGTATCTGTCCATTCCGGCTCATTTCATGTTATAATGGAATGGTTGGATATGGATGTGCATCGGGGGGATAAAGTTGAGTGTATTAACAGAAATACTCGTGAAGGTTTTGCCGATTATACTGACCATCGTGTTGGGCATGGTTCTCTGGAGATTCCGCTTTTTCAGGGAAGGCACCGTAGACGATCTGAAGAAAATTGTTGTGAACATTTCTCTGCCAACCCTTCTGTTTACTGCCTTCGCGGAAACAAAGTTCGAAACCCGGTATCTTTTGATCATTGGTATTGTGTTTTTGCTTTGCGTTCTGATGCTATTGCTGGGCTTCGCTGCCAAAAAAGCTCTTGGAAGCACAAACAAATATCTTCCCGCTTTATTCAGCGGTTTTGAAGCCGGTATGATGGGGTATGCCATTTTTGTAGCTGTATTCGGTGCTGAAAACATGTATAAATTCGCGGTGATCGATTTGGGCCAGGTGCTTTTTGTATTCTTTGTGCTGGTGACAGTACTTCAGCGGTTCAATGGGGTTAAAGCCACCGCAGTCGATACGGCTGTTTCCTTTATAAAGACACCTGTGATTATCGCAATTTTTGCCGGAATCTTCTTCAGTATTACAGGCCTGTTCCGATTGGCTTCCGCTTATCAGGCACCCATGGCCCTCTACGAAACGATTAAGCTTTTATCTTCGGTGAACATACCGCTGATATGCCTGATCATCGGATATGAACTGAAGCTTGACGGAAAAACCCTGCCGCGTTCGGTTGTGATTGTTCTGTCCAGAATGTTGATCTCCCTTGGGTTGGCAGCAGCTGTCAATCATTTTGTGCTGGTGAACCTGTTTCATCTGGATCGCGGTTTTCAGGCAGCTCTGTTTGCCATGTTCATTCTGCCATCACCCTTTGTGATCCCGGTTTACATGAAGAACAACGAGGAAAGTGAAAAACAGGAAGTGTTAAACATTTTGTCCGTACACATTGTTCTTTCGTTAGTTGCATTCATTATCCTGGTGGGTATTTTTAAATAGGTTATTACTTATACCGTTGTCTTTGAAAAAATTCTTCTAAGCGAAACAAAGAATCTTTCCGAGGCGATCCCAAGATCCTTCATGCTCCCTTCGAATTACCTTCGGGGAGTATGGGAATAAGTATCGTAGATTTTAACACATCCAAGCTTCAAGTAGACTATATTCGCAATATCTATCAAGAAGGACGAGGAGCTTGACAGGGTTTATCCCTGCCGTTCACCCGCCAGGAAAGCATCGCTCATTTTGATGATGGCTTTATGTTCCGGCTTTTTTTCGTGCTTTCCTGGCCCAGACAAAATGCACGCCATACAAAATCATGCTGCCAACAACGCCGCCCAGAACAAAAGTGTGCTGTGTGAAGGCGTAGATGACAATATACATGAAAATACCCGGTACTACCATTATTCTTGATGTGACCAGCATATATGTGGACGGAATAATCACCTTTCCCTCCAGTGTGGCTGGGTTCTTCCGAATGTAGATGAACAGAAGCAGATTGCTTAGATGCCTGCCCAGTATGATGGCATAAGGTGCGGTAATCGCGCCCATCATGAATTGTAACAGGGAAAAATCATTCTCATACAGGTATTGAATAAAGAAATAGAAAATCCCTGTGAATACCACCACCAGGCTCAGCTGTTTCGGGTTGAACCATTTTTGCTTTTTAACATCCCCCTGCCACAAAGGGTTCACTTCGTATTCCTTTAAAACATAATGCTCCCTGTACTCTTTTGACAATCTTTCGCCCAAAAGTGTCAGATAGTAGTCTGCCAGCATGAACAGCGGCAAGACTAAAACGTAAATCAGCATATCAACCTCCGCGTAACTTCAGAAAAGGTAAGCCATTCACCTGCGAGGTGGCCTGGCGCTTTTCTTTTTCTGGATTCAACGTGGATTGAACCCACAACCCGATATCGGTGCTTACTTATGAAAATTCAGTATATTCAAGACATGTTTCCGCATTTTACCGGAACAATCCGAACAGCTTCCATTATATACAAAAAATTTGACCTCGACAAGTCATCGTGAAGGGATTTCGAAAGACCAGGATCAGGTACTGCACCCAGGATGAAACACACACCTCCTAACATGAATAATTGTGTGATTCGGTGAAGTTAATCAAAAATTAATCTTCCTTTAATGAAACTTTTTGTTGCTCTCTTCGTCTTATCAGTAGAATAAAAAATCAACAGAAAATGCGAAACCGGAAGCATAAAATTCGTGAAGTTTGCAATATTGAAGTTGGTTTGTTCATTCTGATAGAATACTGATGACAGAAGGTGTTCACAACATGATGATTGAAGGTGAGAACATGCTTGCATTACTTTTTAAGAAATTTGTCAGGTGCATGCTTGGAGAAGACGATGAGAGTACTGTTGAAAACAGGAAAAGCATGCGGGAGATCAACTTTTTAAGGCCAAAGTTGGATTACCTGAATAAACCTCAGGAAAGAATGAGCGCCTGATTGGCGGCAGGGGAGGGTCCCCTTGGCCGCGGCGGCGGGGAAATGAAAACTTAAACAAAGCAAAATATCACAGCTTGCAGTTCTAAAGTCAATAGAATCGCAAGCTGTTATTTTTTCGAAGACCAAACGATCTAAGCCTCTTCTTTTCTAACGACAAACCGCCGGTGTTCCCAATGGGAACGTTTGAAGTAAATGGAGATTAAAGCGCTGCAAAGCATCCAGCCTGCAGGGTAAGCAAAAACAATGGGGTAGAAGTTGCCCGGGAAGATCCATGAGAAAACAAAAAGATAAATCTGGCGGAATACTACAAAGGAGCCCAGCATGATGAACATCGGAGCTCTTGTGTCGCCAGCACCGCGCAAAGCGCCTGCAAGAATCTGGTTGATGCATACCGTCAGATAAAACGGTGAAGTAAGGCGCATGTAGAGCGCACCATATTGAATGACTTCAGGATCACTGTTGAACAGAGAAATGACCCGGGGCGCAAACAACATCATGGGAATAATCAATACCGCGGTAGATCCAAGAGATAGCAGCAGGGCTGCTTTAATTCCCTTTTTAGCTCGAGGCACATTACCGGCACCAATATTCTGGCCCACAAAGGTTGTACTTGCCATGGAAACAGCTTGCATTGGCAGCAGGGCGAAAACATCCACCTTGCCATAGGCGGAATATCCAGCCATATAGGACGAGCCAAACCCATTGATATAGCCCTGTACAAAGACATTTGAAAAGGCTGTAACCCCCTGCTGAACAGAAGAGGGCAGACCAATTTTAATAATGTTGTTTAAAATTTCTCTGTTTATTTTCAAGTGATTCCAGATCAGCCTGTAAGGGCCAGATGTACGGGACAGGACAACCAGGATAAGTACAGCACTGAGAAACTGCGAAATAATTGTTGCCCAGGCTACGCCCGCCACACCCATTTCGAAAACGATCACAAAGATCAGATCCAGCACGGTGTTCATAATCGCCGAGAATACAAGAAACAATAGCGGACGTTTCGAATCTCCGACCGCACGCAGAATTCCAGATCCCATGTTGTACAGTATCAGACCGGATATCCCCGCGAAATAAATACGCAGATAAGTGGCTGCATCCTGGAATACATCGGCAGGCGTGTCCATCAAACGCAGCATCACCGGAGCCAGCGCAACACCAAGAGCCGTCAGGACCACCGAAAAAGCCAGGGACATGATAATGGTGGTATGTACTGTGTCATGCACGGATTTTTCATCGTTGGCCCCATAATGCTGCGAAACTACAACGTTTGCGCCCATCGAAAAACCCAGGAACACACCGATGAGCATATTGATGATGGAAGTGGTGCTGCCCACAGCCGCCAGCGCCTCTTTGCCCACAAAGTTTCCCACCACAAGTGTATCCACGGTATTGTACATCTGTTGGAATAGTTGTCCGATCAATAAGGGGATTGAGAATTGAATCAATTGCTGAACAATAGGCCCCCGGGTCATATCCTTGTCTTTACGCTTCTGTGTCATTTCAAATCTGCTTTCTTCTCATACGTCATTACTCATTTTTTACCCATAAAAACGAACAGGCAAACTTGTGCATTAAAGGTTGTTTCTCTTTTTTCAGCACAGATATCCTGTTTGAGATGGATGGCAGACCTGGCAAGCCAACGCACCCATATCACATTCCACGTCAGGAGGAAATGGGAGCATTGATGGCTTTTGATTCCTTGTAAAACCGATTCAGTTTTTTCAGGCTTACGATCCACATGAAAATAACGAAGGGAATGAAAAGGATTAACAGCAGAGGAATATTCGCCATCAGAATAAAGTTGAAAACACCGTGATACAGTATTGGTGTTATCAGGGAAAGCTTCAGATATTTATCCTCGCTTTGCTTATCCGGGCTGAACCTGGCCAAAGACAAATAATAACCCATTGTAACGGCAAAAAGCATATGGGCGGGAACACTCAACAGCCCTCTGTACAGTCCGATATACGGGTCGGCATCGTAACCCGTCACGACATACATGATATTCTCAATGGTCGCAAACCCCAATGATGAAAAAGCACAATAAATAATACCATCCAGTTTTTCATTAAAGGCATTATGGTGATATGCAACCCGCATGACCACGGCGCGTTTGAAAAATTCCTCAGTACAGCCGGCGACGACGAAAGCTGTCCAGGCTGCCGATAAGAGCGGTGGAAAAAAATTCAGTTTACCTAAAAACCGTTCCACAAACAATGTGGGAATGGCCGATAAAAAGCCGAATGCAAAAATCCTGATTAAAAGCCTGATGGGCTCTCTGTCATAACGATCCGTCAGATACAATCCAAGTGCCAAAGCTAATCCAGGGATAACCGCTATGATTACCAAACGTAAAAAATCCATATTACTCTCCATTAACCATACTGTGGCATATTTTATGCCAGTTTGCAGCAGGATATCTTTATGATAAAATCATGTCATGATTTCAATACACTAAAGTGGGCTTCGCCCACAGCCCATTATCGGTACTCACATCTGAAAACATCAAATTCTTGTTTTTATTTGATGTTTTACAGATGTAAGTTACTAAGGTAAAAATCATAACGTAGGTAGTCTTGACAGATGAAGGCACAAATACAAGCGTCACTATATTCATGTAGTGCTAATATATTCTAACAGATGATGAAAGGTTTTGGCAAACTGTGATGGAAAATGTGGAAAATCAACCTGCGGCAAAAAGGTCATTCAAGACGATTGTCGATAAAAACTGCCGCGCTTTAATCCTTGGTACGATGCCCGGGGAGGAATCCTTAAGACAGCAGCAGTATTATGCGTATACACGTAATTTGTTCTGGCACCTGATCTTCAGAATTTTTGATGCCGCTATTGAAACTGAGTATATTAAAAAACAACAATTTGTATTGGGTCAGAACATAGCCCTGTGGGATGTATATGAAAGCTGTGAAAGGGAAGGAAGCCTGGACAGTAATATCCGCGCAGAGAAGCTGAATGATATTGCAGGCCTGCTGGAAGCCAATCCTGGTATTGAATATGTGTTCTGTAACGGGAATACTGCCTGGAAACAGTTTTGCCAATACACGTTGCCTTTGCTGAGACGACCGGTTTATCACCTGCGCTTGCCTTCTTCAAGCCCTGCAAATGCCTCGGTTTCTTATGAAGAGAAACTCAGTCAGTGGATGAAAATCCGATATGCGCTTGAAAAGCGGATTCTTTATCAGGCCGTTGTGAAAACCGAATTAGGCTTGTTCACAATCCTGTGCAATGACCACGAGGTGATACGGGTATACCTTCCAGGCAGTGAAGCACCTTTAGTGGAAGGGTATGCCGTTTTATCAGAAAATGAACCATGCAAAAAAGCCGCGGAGCAGATTCAGGAGTATATCAAGGGAAAAAGAAGCGTATTCAGCCTTCCCTTTACCGTTCCCGGTACACCGTTCGCGCAAAAGGTTTATCAAGCATTGTTACAGGTTCCATATGGACAAACGGTCAGTTATGGGGAGTTGGCTGAAAGGGCGGGCAATAGCAAAGCAGCTCGTGCAGTGGGCCAAATCGTCCGGAAAAACCCTCTGCCATTGCTCATTCCCTGCCATCGCGTTATCGGAAGCAATGGCAAAAATATCGGGTTTATGGGGATCCGTGAAAATCCGATGCAAATGGCGCTTGTGAATCTGGAGAAGAGAAATAAACCGAATTCATAAGGGAAGTCTACAGCTTTTAAGAGCCATAAAGAAATGCATGATAATGCAATTTACAATTGAATTACATCATATGAGGAGAAAAAAATGAACGATTATATGCTCAGAGCCATTACAAAGGATGGCATGGTCCGAATTTATGCGGCACTCACCACTCAAACCGTGGAAGAAGCCAAAAACATTCACCAAATGAATCCCACCCCGTCGGTAGCGCTGGGAAGGACGTTAACCGCTGCAGCGCTGATGGCAGGAACCCTGAAGGACACCAACAGCACCATTACCATTCAAATTAAGGGGGATGGTCCTATCGGAGGTATCCTGGCGGTCACCGATGCCCAATCCAATGTGCGTGGTTATGTAGACAACCCCTGGTTTGATCTGCCCATTAACGAGCGGGGAAAGTTTGATATTGCCGGTGCGGTCGGAAAGGGATATTTGAATGTCATTACCGACCTGGGTCTGAAGGAACCCTATATCGGTCGCATTGATCTGGTTTCCGGTGAAATTGCTGAAGATATCACCTTCTATTATGCCCATTCGGAACAGACCCCTACCGTTACGAGCCTGGGTGTTCTGGTAGGAAGAGAAGGGAGAATCATCAACGCAGGAGGGCTGTTTATCCAACTGATGCCCAACTGCGATGATCAAACCATCTCCTGGCTGGAGGGCTGTATTGAAAAGATGCCACCCATCACAAAGCTGCTGGATGGCAGCAGCCTGGAAGATATTTTAAAGGAAGTGCTTACCGGCAGAGAGCTTGTTTTTTTGGATACGCGGCCTGTGACCTATCGATGCAACTGCTCCAGACAAAGAATGGAAAGAAACCTTCTAAGCCTGGGGCTGAAAGATTTGGAGGAATTAGCCCGGGAACAGGACGAAACAGAACTGGTATGCCACTTTTGCGAAACAAAATATCGTTTTCAAAGTGCTGAGATTCAAGACATGATAAAAGCCTTAAAAAGCTGACGGTAAACTTCAGTTTTTCTGTGTGAAGCATTGGAACGAGTTGGTAACGATATGAACAGAGAGTCGATTGACTGCAAGGTTCAGGGTATAGCATTGAGCTGATTACACAAAGAATGAGGATGATATGGTTTATCTTTTTGACGGAAGCTTTGAAGGCTTGTTAACCTGCGTGTTTGAAGCCTATAGGGATAAGGATGCCGGAACCTCGATCCGGGCAAGGGATACATACAAGCCTTCCTTTCTGGATGAAACCCGTTTTGTGGAAACCGACATGGAGAAATTTCAGCGGGTTTATAAATCCATTCCGGTGAAAATATCGCTGCACGCACAGCAAATCGCTTATCGTGCCTGGCTGAGTGAAAGCGAAGACGCGCCTGATTTAATCCTTCATTTCCTGCGCTTAGGCTATCAGTTGGGCAAAAAGGTTGTGAACTATATTCAGGATCCTCACATTCATCAAATCATCGATTTGAACAGGCGTGTGGGGTTTGAGGTCCATCGGTTCATGGGCTTGTTAAGGTTTCAGGAAATCAGTAAAGGCATTTTCTATGCCGGTTATGAGCCCGATCACAACATCACTGTGCTGCTGGCACCGCATTTCACCGAAAGGCTGTCCTCACAGCCGTTCATTGTGCATGATAAGAAAAGAAACCTCTGCGCGGTGTTCGACAGCCAGGAACTGATCATGACTGATCAGCCGCCTTTGATTCCTGACAAAAAAACAGGATCCGAGGATGAATACGCAGCCTTGTGGAAGACGTTTTTCAAGACCATTGCCATCGCTGAGCGGAAAAATCCGCGAACACAAATGCAGTTTATGCCGAAACGGTATTGGAAGAACCTCATTGAGTTCCAGGATTAGGCTAAAAGTACGCAACCTGATTGCCTCTGAAGGCTCCAAATTGCTCCAGGCAAGTTCTCAGGTTTCTGATAATATATCTAGACTCTGCTTTATACCTGTTTCTGTTCGTTTTTTGCCAGTATACCGGCTTCTGTTCGTTTTTTGCCAATAGGCCAAACTGCTCACTGAATGCCAAGCATCGCGAAATTGATCCTATTCCTCCGAATAGATATATCCAATTCCCTGTTGCAGCATATCAGCGGTTAGTCCTCCCGGATGGTAGACAATAACATATCCATCGGGATCAATAAAAACTGATGTCGGAAGAGAATAGACCTCATAGGCGAAGCTTGCGCTTCCATCGGTGTCAAAAAAGACAGGGAAAGTGAAACCTTCCTCCTGAATGAAGCGTTCTCCCTTGGCTTGCGTTTCTCTTTGACCATCCACAGAATCAATCATCAGAAACTGGATCTCATTGCCATATTTCTGGAAAGCTTGCTCGAATACCGGCATTTCCTCAACACAATAAGGGCACCAGGTGGCCCAGAAGTTGATGACAATGGGTTTGCCAAAGAAATCCGACAGTTTCACTTCATTCCCTTGCGCATCGTACACGGAAAAGTCAAGAGCAGCCAGTTTTTCCACAGCTTCAGTTTGCGAATCATCTTCTTTCGCAGTTTCCTCATCCGGAATGGCTGATTCGGTTGGGGTGACATTCGCAGGTTTATCCGGATTATCTGTTATTGTAGGCTCTGAAGATTCATCCGGTATAGCCGCCTGTGGTGGCGGATTGTTTTCCTTTTGGGCAGGGCCTGAAAGGCCGGGCCTGTTTTTCTCGCTAAGTTTGTTATAAGCCAAGTAAGCGCCGCTCATTAATACGATAAAAAGAACAATTCCAAGCAGTGTTTTTATTTTTGAATTCATCGGTTTCCTCCTGACAGTATATAGTTGGTCATTAGTACCTCGGCAGCAGTTCTCATATTACCCGGTTATCCAGGACAAATACTTCCCTAAAGCTCCTGTAGCCATTAATACCCCAATCGCTACAAGAAAAATCCCGCTGACAAGATGGATGGTCTTATAATTCTTCTTGATCACATCGAAAGTGGTTTTTAAGCGTTCAATCAACAATGCACTGATGATAAAGGGGATGCCCAAACCAATGGAAAAGCAAAACAGCATCAGGATACCTGTCAGGCTGCTGCCGCTTTGTGTTGCCATCATCAGTGCTGATCCAAGGAAAACACCGATGCAGGGGGTCCATCCAATAGAAAAAACCAAACCGAAAAGCAGTGAGGAAAAAAACCCGGGTTCTCTCTGTTTTACCTGCAGTCCTTTTGCTGTGTTCAGAAACGACAGGTTCAGTACGCCCATATAGTTCAATCCAAAAATGATCACAACTAATCCGGTGATGATATTAATTAACGTTTGATACTGCTGCAATGTTTTTCCGATAAAACCTGCGAAAACGCCCATGGTAATATAAACAACCGTAAACCCTGCCACAAAGCCAACAGCATTCACAAAGGTTTTACGTTTGTTATCCTGCGTATTCTGCCCGGCAAAATAAGATAGATAAACAGGCAGCAGAGGAAGCAGGCAGGGCGATATAAATGAGATGATCCCCTCAAGAAAGGTGATAAAATAGCTCATTCAAAACCTCCAAAGGCAATGTCTGGGTACTGTTTGTCAATAAGACTCTGTAATATGTTCCGGTTCGTAAAAACCATCCGAATGGTTTGCCGGTCATTGTATAGTTCATATACCACAGTTTCAGGTAAAATAACGAGGCAAAGATATCCTCCGCCTGACGTTGTTACCAGAGCCTAAAATATGTCGAATTCTAAACCAGAGGCAAAAAAGCGCGCGGTGGCGTTTACGGATTACCCATAGTAGACGGTGAGCATATCTCCGCCTGTAAAAACAAAACCCCCCCGATTCCTAAAGGAATCGAGGGGTTATGTCTGTCAATACGCATCAAACAAAAACTTGTTCCTTAGCCGTTTCCGCCAAAGAAATTGCCAATGCCAATGTTACCGAGAATGCTGCCTTCTTCACGGCCTTTGCCTCCGCCTGCTTTTGATGCGGAATAGATTCTGTCTGCAAGCCTTGAGAATGGCAGGGATTGAAGCCAAACGGTCCCCGGTCCTGTCAGCTTTGCCAGGGATAAACCTTCGCCGCCGAATAAGGCCGTTTTGATATTTCCAGCGAACTGAATATCATAATTGATCGTAGGGCTCATGGCCACAAGGCAGCCTGTATCAAGCATCAGGACTTCACCGGGCATCAATTCCTTTTTAATAATCGTACCGCCCGCATGCATAAATGCAAGGCCATCGCCCTCAAGCTTTTGCATAATGAAGCCTTCTCCGCCGAAAAGGCCGACACCTATTTTCTTCTGGAAGGCGATACCTACGGAGATTCCCTTTGCAGCACAAAGGAAGGAATCTTTTTGGCATATCAGCATTCCGCCGTAATCCCCCAGATCAAAGGGAACAACCGTGCCCGGGTATGGTGCAGCAAAGGACAGGCAGCGTTTTTCGTTTCCAGTATTGGTAAAGGCGGTCATAAACAGGCTTTCCCCTGTGATCAGGCGTTTTGCACCCGAAAACAGCTTACCCATCAAATCTTTACCTTCCTTGCCCGAGCCATCTCCGAAAACAGTGTCCATCTGGATAGCACTGTCCATATACATCATGGCCCCAGCCTCTGCAATAACTGTTTCGCCGGGATCCAGCATGATTTCAACAAACTGGATGTCTTCACCATAAATTTTAAACTCTACTTCATCAGCCTTCTGCATTCTCTTCCCACCTGCCGGGTTATTTCCTGCATATCCGCCTGACGGATTTGCTCCGGTGTATGCACCGGAACCAGCAGTGGAATATCTGTCTGATGAATCCCCGCTCTGGTATGTACCGGATAGATTACTGCCGCTATACCCGGGGTCACCAGCAGGCTGCGGGCTGCTGGCCGGGATAGGTGCAATTCCTCCCATTCTGGCTCCGCATGTTGTGCAAAACTTTGCGGTTGCTGCTAATTGAGCGCCACAACTTGGACAAATCATCATTCTACCTCCTCGAAAATTTCTACATCAGTATCTGGGAGCCGGCTCGGAAAGTCTGTTTATCCTTTAGAAACACACATAAACATGTAAAAACGAACGGAACTATGCGGGTTTCAAGACATGAAATGTCTTATGAATAAATATGCTTTCCAGAACGGTCTCCTAGGGTTATTATAGTACAATACGCAAAATAAGTAAGTATTGTCTTGTCAAAATATGCACGCGAAAGGAAAAATTTTGTGCATCCTACGTGTTATTGTTTAAAGTAAACAGGCGTAGACTGCTGAACGGGGTGAAGGAGCTCGTATTACTCCTGGAGAGATCCTTCGTTGCACTCAGGATGACATCGCTGCGCTCGCGATAAATCAGATGCATCCCGGGCTGGTCGTAAGCTAAAGCTTACTGCTCGCCCATGCATCCCGGG
>CAYVFB010000002.1:0-38147 GCA_964450305.1 uncultured Ruminiclostridium sp. | reverse complement strand
ATGCATCCCGGGCTGGTCGTAAGCTAAAGCTTACTGCTCGCCCATGCATCCCGGGTGTGTAGCAATTGCTTGCGCAATTGCTCCTGTTGCTATAAAATATATCATCAGATTAATTTGGAATGGAGGAAACTGTATGCTGACGAAAAAAATTATCCCCTGCCTGGATATATATAATGGACGGGTCGTCAAGGGCATCAACTTTGTGAACCTGGTGGACGCCGGTGATCCGGTGGCCTGTGCTGCAGCTTATGTTAACTCAGGAGCAGACGAATTAACCTTTCTGGATATCACGGCTACCCATGAAAACCGCAAAACCATTGTGGATACGGTTGCCCGTGTGGCGGAACAGGTTTCTATACCCTTCACCGTTGGCGGCGGCATACGAACCGTGGAAGATATCCAGGAGATCCTCCTTGCCGGCGCAGATAAAGTTGGTATAAATTCTGCGGCGGTTAAACGTCCGGAGTTTATTTCTGAAGCCGCCCAGCGTTTTGGCAGTCAATGTGTTGTGGCAGCAATCGATGTAAAGACAAGAGAAGATGGATCGGGCTGGGATGTCTATATCGGCGGAGGCAGAATCAATACTGGCCTCGATGCGATAGAGTGGGCCGTAAAGACGGAAAAGCTGGGTGCCGGGGAAATTCTTCTGACCAGCATGGATCGGGACGGAACAAAGCTTGGATACGATTTGGAGTTAACGCGCCAGGTTGCCCAAGCCGTAAAAATACCTGTTACTGCGTCGGGTGGTGCAGGAACGAAGGAGCATTTTCGTGACGCGATTACCATCGGAAAAGCGGATGCTGTTTTGGCGGCGTCACTGTTCCATTTTGGGGAGATCAACATTATGGAGCTAAAGCGTTACCTCCGCCAGGAAGGAATTGATGTCAGGCTGTAAATATCATACTGGGAGCCGGCTCGGAAAGTCTGTTTATTCTTTAGAAACACGCATAAATATGTAATAATGAGCGGAATTATGCGGGTTTCAAGCCATGAAAAGTAGTGTCTTAAAAATAAATATACTTTTCCGAACGGTCTCCTCGCAGAGCATTTATTTCAGTTGGGTGCTCATCACCGGATATATTTTCAGTTTAATGGGCCATTTCCCTGAAGAAGCGTTCCAGCAGGTACGCTCCTTCAGGTTCCATCCTTGCTTTTGTGGTTGTCCGGGAACCGGATTGCCTTGCGGCCAAAGGTTTTTCGTTTCATGAGAATCAGTGATTTTTTCAACCCTTCAAACGTAAAATTGGGAAATAAAAACGAGTAAACCCTTGCCAACAGCATATCATGCATAGTTTGGGGAATTTATAACAAACCTTGACAAAAAAATCACAAAGATGATATAATGAATCCAGTCTTTTACAGAAATTTTACAGGGGGAGAGCATATGGAAAAAAAGATATCCATGGCCGTCATCCGAAGATTACCCAGATATTTCAGATACTTAACCGATCTGTTAAGGGTGGATATTAAAAGAATTTCATCCAAAGAGCTCAGCGAGCGCATGGGGATTACCGCATCTCAAATCCGCCAGGATCTTAACTGCTTTGGAGGCTTCGGTCAACAGGGCTATGGGTACAATGTCGAGTCCCTCTACAAGGAAATTGGTAAAATCCTCGGTGTGGACAAAAGGTTCAGCACCATCATTATTGGCGCAGGCAACATGGGCAATGCGCTGGCAAACT
The DNA here is from genome assembly GCA_964450305.1 of uncultured Ruminiclostridium sp. Lineage (GTDB taxonomy): Bacteria > Bacillota > Clostridia > DSM-8532 > DSM-8532 > JAAYJG01. The sequence goes on along the minus strand of CAYVFB010000002.1, from coordinate 36,465 downwards.
ACTCGAACTTTCAAAAACGGGGCTACGATCTGATTGGTGTTTTCGATATCAACCCTGATCGCGTCGGAAAAGAGATCAAAGGCTTAAAAATATTGCATATTGATCAGTTAGAGAATTTTACTAAGCAAAACAAAGTAGACATCGCCATCCTTACAGTTCCCAACCAAATCATCTCCGAAGTGGCCGAAAAGGTGGTAGCCCTTGGGGTGAGGGGGATCTGGAACTTTTCTCCACAGGATTTAAAGCTTTCAGGAAATACCGTTATAGAAAATGTTCACCTCAGCGATGGATTAATGGTTTTAGGCTACAGGCTCAAAGAAATGGAACTGGAATAGGAAAGGGAAAACCCCCTCAGCGATGGATAACACCGGGCTGAGGGTTTTTTGTGATATGGGTGCTGCAAAGGGCTTTAATCATCCCACCTTCAGCGCTGGCATACTGGGAAGATAAAAGTCACCATGCCGTGTACAATAATATTATCAGATGTTGGAGAACATTTGCTGTTCAGGGCTTAAGCCCCATAGCAATCAATCGGATACCGTAAGCACACAAAAGCATTGAATACCAAGACCCAAGCCAAAATCGGTCAAACCTTCCCCCGTGGTCGCAGTTATACCAATATTCGATACATCAATACTTAAAAGCTGAGCAATTTGTGCTTTCATCCTGGGAATATGCGCAGAAAGCTTTGGAACAAGACACTCGATGGAGAACGATACATGGTTGATGCTCCCCTTCAGGTGCTTCAGCGCTTCGGCAAGATATGCGCTGCTGTCGGTGATGCCGTCCTCCAGGCACATTTTGTCGGCGATGGCACCAAGAATATTCACTCCCGTAACCCCGGACACGGCATTCGTCAGAGCATGCAGCACCACATCGGCATCGCTGTTTCCCATCAGGGAAGGTCCTTCCAGGACGATACCGCCTAATATCAGTTTCTTTTCGCTGTTATCAAAATCGAACCTGTGACTGTCCTGCCCAATGGAAACCCTGACCATCATCCACCTCCGTTTTGCTAATCCTTTCATGTCGCTGTATACAGGATATCGCAAGGAAATGGTAAATTCAAGCCAGTGGGGTGAAAAACCTGAGTAAGATCCTCTCAGAATGATAATAACTATCACCAAACGCAATTGCCATCGTTACTCCTGCGAAACCTGCTTAAGCTTCGTGTTGTTTGGCAGCACCCTGGCCGAGGGAGACTGCATGCGCAGCCTGCTGAACGAAGTGAAGGATCTCGCAATACTCCTGTCTGGTACTTTCGCTGCACCCAGGATAAAACACATTCCTCTGCAGCAAATGATGTACTTACTAAAGGGGGGTGAGCAGTAACTGGCTATATGTCATTGGCGACGGCTTCTGGTAAACCTTGTCTTGAAAAAAGAGTTGGATTAAGTTAGTATAGAAACAGATAAACCGTGCATTACGGGAGGAAACGATAGTGAAACAAGGAAAATACTATATTACAACGCCCATCTATTATCCCAGCGGGAAGCTTCATATTGGCCATTCCTATACGACTGTGGCCGCCGATACCATGGCCAGGTACAAAAGGCTTCAGGGCTATGATGTGATGTTCCTGACGGGAACCGATGAGCATGGCCAGAAAATCGAACGGATTGCCCAAAAGGAAGGGGTAACACCGAAGGAATATGTGGATAAGATCGTTGCCGGCATCAAAGATTTGTGGCAGATGATGAAAATCACCCATGACAAGTTCATTCGCACCACCGATGACGAGCACGTGCAGGCTGTTCAGAAAATCTTTAAGAAGCTGTATGATAAGGGTGATATCTATAAAAGCGAATACGAGGGATGGTACTGCACGCCATGCGAATCCTTCTGGACAGAAACCCAGCTCAAGGACGGAAAGTGTCCGGACTGCGGCAGGGACGTTGAATTAACCCGGGAAGAGAGCTATTTCTTCCGTCTGTCAAAATATCAGGATCGCCTGATGCAATATCTGGATGAACATCCGGATTTCATTCAGCCTGTTTCCAGAAAAAATGAAATGATCAACAACTTCATCAAGCCCGGCCTGGATGACCTGTGCGTGTCCCGCACATCCTTCAAATGGGGCATTCCGGTTACCTTTGATGATAAGCATGTGGTATATGTTTGGATAGATGCATTATCAAACTACATCACCGCCCTGGGTTACCTGTCAGACAATGACGGGCATTTTCACCGCTACTGGCCTGCGGATGTACACCTGGTCGGCAAGGAAATCGTAAGGTTCCATACGATCATATGGCCTGCGATGCTGATGGCCCTTGAGCTTCCGCTGCCCAGTCAGGTATATGGTCACGGCTGGCTTGTTCTTGAAGGCGGGAAGATGTCAAAATCCAAGGGTAATGTGGTCGACCCGGTGGTATTGATTGAAAAATACGGGCTGGACGCTATCCGATACTTTTTGTTGCGAGAGGTTCCCTTTGGCTCCGATGGGGTGTTCTCAAACGAAGCGTTGATCCAGCGCATCAATTCCGATCTGGCCAATGATTTGGGAAACCTCGTCTCCAGAACCGTTGCGATGGTTCAGAAATATTTTGGCGGAACGCTGCCCGAAACCATGGAAATGAACGAGCAGGATAATGATCTGAAGCGGGTGGTCATGGAAACACCACAAAAGGTAGAGACGCTCCTTGATCAGCTTCAGTTCAGCACTGCGCTGCAGGAGATCTGGAAGGCCGTATCCAGAACCAATAAATATATCGATGAAACCACTCCGTGGATCCTGGCAAAGGATGAAAGCAAAAAACCCAGGCTGGCACAGGTATTATACAACCTGGCCGAAAGTCTGCGCATCGTCTCCATTCTGATACAGCCCTTCATGCCTGAGACGCCTGAAAAAATCTGGCAGCAGCTTGGGGTTGGTGAAAACTGCCGCAGCTGGGACAGCGCAAAGCAATGGGGCAGGATTGAACGAAACCCCGTTGCACCCGGAGAGGTGATATTCCCAAGAATTGATTTGGAAAAAGAATTGAAGGAGCTTGAAAAGGTTACCGCGCCTGTGCAGAAGAAACAACTGCCCGAGCTGAGGCCGCAGATCACCATCGATGATTTCGCAAAGCTGGATCTCAGGGTTGCGCAGGTTATTTCCTGTGAAAAGGTTGAAAAATCCGACAAGCTGCTAAAGCTGCAGGTGGATATCGGTCTTGAAACAAGGCAGGTGGTGTCGGGCATTGCAAAGCATTACACCGCCGAGGAAATGGTGGGCAAAAAGGTGATTCTGATTGCAAACCTGAAGCCCGCCAAGCTGATGGGAATCGAATCCCAGGGGATGATTCTGGCGGCTACGGACAAAGAGGACAACCGGCTGGTGCTCGCTACGGTTTCAGACGACATCCCCGTTGGCTGTCAGCTCTCATAGAGGAAGCATGATGATTGTTGATTCGCACGCTCATTACGATGACGAACAATTTGACCAGGACCGTGCCGAGGTTCTGGGCAGAATTCGCCAGCAGGGTGTTGTCAGGGTAGTGAACCCATCCAGCAACCTGGAATCCGCCCGTAAATGTCTGGCACTGGCAAAAGAATACGACTTTATTTATACTGCTGTGGGGATTCACCCCCACGACGCATCCCAATTCTCGCAGGAAGCGCTGGCAACACTGCGGGAGATGGCATTAACCCCGAAGGTTGTGGCCATTGGTGAAATAGGTTTGGATTACCATTACGATCTGTCCCCCAGACCTGCGCAAAAAGACTGCCTGGCTGCCCACATCCATTTGGCCAGAGAGCTGAAGCTGCCGTTGATTCTTCACGACAGGGAATCGCATCAGGATGTATTGGATATTCTTCGGGCTGAAAAAGCTGATACGGTCGGTGGGGTCTTTCACTGCTTTACCGGCAGTGTTGAAATGGCCAGGGAAGTGCTTCAAATGGGCTTTTATATCGGTCTTGGAGGGGCGACTACCTTTAAGAATGCCCGAAAACCGGTTGAGGTTGCAAAATACGTTCCCGACGACAGGCTTCTGATTGAGACAGACAGCCCTTATATGACACCCGCGCCCCACAGGGGGAAAAGGAATGATTCGGGCTACCTGACTTTTGTTATCGATAAGATAGCGGCCATTCGTGAGACCGACCCCGGGCAGCTGGCACTTCAGACCGCGATTAATGCGGACAGGCTTTTTGGCCTGGAGATACGCTGATAGCCGATACGGATGCACACCTGCTGCTGGTACTGGAAATGCATTGATCCGCAGTCAGAAGCCTGTAGGTTGTCGGAAGCAGAAATACACTGTGCCTGCTTTAGAGTATCATTTGCCATGTACAAGCCCGGCATACATAAATCTGGCTTACAAGGAGGATGGGTTATGAAGCGTTTTGTTGTGATCATTACATCCCTGCTGATCATATTCGTATTTGTTGCGCTAAATTATCTATTGTGGGACAGGGAAAGCCTTGTAGCCCAGGGAGAGTCCAACCAGGCAAACATCGATACCCTGACACGCATGAATATGACCCTGAACCAGGAAAAAAACACTCTGGAGCAGCAGATCACCGAGTTGGATAAGCAGATACAAAGCCTCGAAGGGAAAATCAAGGGTCTGGAAGGCGAAATAGACATCCAGAAAAGCGTTACGGAAGAAAAGGTTAAAATGGTCATGGACATGAAGGACCAGATCAACCCCGTTCCCGTTAAGACCATGACGCTGGAGTGGGTTAACAATGTCATGGAAAAAAAGTATTCGGAAGCATTCCTGAAAGGCGGCGCAAGCTGCAGTTTTTGGGGAAACTACTGGTCTATCCACTCTCTTGCCGACTATTTCGACAAGAATATAGAGCATATTCAATTGGTGAAAAATGAGGAATCCAAGCCCATCATCGAAGTCATCCCAATCAATACGCCCGATTGGGAGATGAGTGTTTATATCCGTGTTAACGTTACCCTGAAAGAGGAGGCAGAGCAGGATTACCTGAAGCAGGGTGAAAACGTGCTGCACATGACATGCAACTTTGTACAGAGCCTGGGCCAATGGACAATAACCTCAGTATTCAGTGAAAAGGCCAGTGAACCGGAAGCTGCTGATGCTAACAGCGACTGAAACGAAATGTTCATTCCTGCCATTTCGGGTATTCAATAAAATGAAGAGCCCCTGAGAAAGCAGCTGAAAGGTTACTGTTCACAGGTAAACAGGCGCAGCCTGCTGAACGAAGTGAAGGATCTCACATTACGCCTGACAAAATTTTTCACCGCGCTCAGGATAAAACACATACCCCCGTAGCAGCTTATGAACTTATTAAAGGGGGTTATGAACGCTGAAAGTGCACGTTCCCTAAGCATAAAGCCTTGTAAGGTTGACAAGATGCGGGCAATGGTTTATTATTAGAAAGCTTACTTTGGCAAGGGAGGGAAATCAAGGCAAGTATAATTCACAGAAACCATACATAAGATTGAGATAAACACAAGAAAAAATTTGATAGAGAGTTTTCCCGACCATCAGGGATAAAGGACTGCAGATGCGAACTGATATCCTGATGAAAAAAGCTCCCGGTTGGAGCATCAAACCTGTGAGGCAGAAAGATAGATAGGAGGAACACCTTACGGGAAAAACGTTTGGAAAAGCATGTTTATTCATAAAGTACCGGTTTCCGGAACTGGAGACCCGCAGCCGAACTTTTTTGAGCACATAACCTACCCTGCTTTTCATGAATAAGCCGATTTTCCGAACCAGATGAAAGGAAGTTGAGAATGGGGAATCCGATACTGGGTTATGCCAGGCGTAGCCTGCCCCTCAGGCGAGTGCTTATTTTGCTCGTCGTACTTGCCATTTCCATTGCCTTTGGATATGGCATCTTCAATGGGCTGAAAAAAGAACTTAAAATTGTTGATGAAGAAAATGAACTGGTTGTTAAAACAATGGCAAATGATGTTGGGACGGTTTTTAACCAGATGGGCGTTTTAGTCAATTCCTGTGATTATGTCAGCGCGCCGCTGTCCTTGAAACTATCCAATGCAATTCTGCAGGAAATATTTATCCAGCGGGCCGTACCGGTCAATATCGTACTCGAAGGAAAAACCACCGAAGTGATGACCTACCATGAAACCATCGGTCAGACCCTTGAAGCCCAGGGGATAGTCATGGGGCCCCTCGACAGGGTGGATGGAAGAAACAGCGATGATCCGATTCTGGTTGGAATGGACATCAAAATCATCCGTGTCCGGGAAGAAATGCTTACCGAGTCAGAGGATATTCCATATGCCGTTATCCAAACACCCAATGAAGACATGAACCAGGGTGACAAAAAGGTTATCCAGGCCGGGGAGGAAGGAAAGCTTGAAAAATACTTCAAGCTGACCTATGAGGATGGCAGGATCATCTCGAAGGATTTTATGAATGAAAAAGTCGCTAAAGAACCCACCGCAGAACTGGTTGAAATTGGAACCGTTCCGAATTTCAAAACCTCGCGCGGCGATGTTATACGCTATTCCAAAGTGATTGAAATGAATGCAACAGCCTATACAGCGTCATTTAAGGATACCGGTAAGCATCCCGATCATCCCGAATTTGGTATTTGCAAAACGGGAATGAAGGCAAGAGAAGGGGTTATTGCTGTGGATCCGAAAGTGATCCCCCTTCACACCAAGATGTATGTGGATGTGTTAGGGAATACCAAGGATTATGGCTTTGCCTATGCCGGTGACATTGGCAGCGGGATCAAGGGCAAACAGGTGGATCTGTACCTGGATACTCAGGAAGCCGTAGACAAATGGGGCTGTAAAAGGGTGAAGGTCTACATCCTCAAAGAGCAAAATGATGATCGCTGGAAAGAAACAGACTATATCAAGAATGATTAATAGGGAGCCGGAGCGGGAAGTCTGTTTATTCTTTAGAAACACGCATAAACATGTAAAAATAGACTGAACTATGCGTGTTTCAAGCCATAGAATGTCTTATGAATAAATATGCTTTCCCGAACGGTCTCCAGGTAAGCATACGAAAAATATACCGGAACGACCCGTTCCGGTATATTCATTTCAATGCACCATTTTGGAGGGAAACCTTGATCAATACCAATGAAATTCTGAGCCAATATGATATCCGGCTTACAAAAAGCCTGGGTCAGAACTTTTTGACCGATGCGAATATTATCCGGAAAATTACCGAAGCCGGCGAATTGACGCAGGAGGATCTTGTCATTGAGGTCGGCCCCGGCATCGGTTCGCTGACGGTCTCTCTTGCGCAACAAGCCGGGAAGGTGATCGCGGTTGAGATCGACAAGAATCTCATTCCCGCGTTAAAGGATACCACCGGGCAGTTCAAGAATATTACCGTCATCCACGAAGACATACTGAAGGTGGATATTCATTCCATCCTTCAGGGCTGGAACGGAAGAGTGAAGATCATCTCGAACCTTCCGTATTATGTTACAACCCCGGTGGTGATGATGTTTTTAGAGAGCAACCTCCCCATTGAAAGAATGGTTTTAATGGTTCAAAAGGAAGTAGCTCTCCGCATGGCTGCAAAACCCGGCACGAAAGATTACGGGGCGCTTTCGGTGGGGATTCAGGTGTCGGGTACACCGAAGGTTTTATTCCAGGTATCCAAAAACTGCTTCATTCCCAAACCGGATGTTGACTCTGCCGTGCTTCGGATCCTGTTAAACGGTCAGCTGCTGGAGCAAATTCAGGATAAGGCTGTATTCTTCAATTGTGTCCGTGCTGCCTTTTCGCAGCGCAGGAAAACACTGCTGAATGCCATGAGCGGCGCTCCAAACTGGAAGCTGGATAAAGAAACCGTGAAAGGGCTGATCGACACAATGGGCCTTAAGGAAATGATCCGCGGGGAAGAGTTGTCCGTTGAACAATTCATTGCCCTGTCCAACCTGGTAGTCCAGAACAAGAACGCGTAACACATCGAGGATAGCATTCTTTTATTCCTGTTTCCGGGCTATTTTTTAACCTCCCGCATATATATTATGAGGAATGGCATGTCAGGGGGGTTATGAAGATGGAGCAGCCAGCAAATTATAGAAAGTACGTTATTTTGCAGGAAAAGGATTCGGGTTTTGGGGTTCAGCGTCCTCCTGAAGGCTTTGCAAAGCTGGACGTAAACCGTGAAGGGATCATTCTGTCCCTGCAGATCAAAAACCTGCGCGAGGGTACAGAGCCGTATACAGTGATATTGGTCTACGGCAATAACGAAGAATGGGGGATCATCCGGGCGGGAATTCTCGAGATCTCCTCGAGGAGTGGTTTTTTTAACCGGACGCTGGATTATGATACCATTCGACAAATCGGCATGAAACCTGAAAACATCCTGTTTGTTGTCATCGCTGCAGAGCATCAGGGGAGAACCCATCTGCCCTTGATCGGCATCTGTAATAAGGCATGCCCCTGGAATGAATCTATCCGGCAGCGCTTAAGGAAAGAAAAGCCCGGCGTGGCTGCGCAGACAGCAGTATTTCCGGAAACAACAACGAATACCGGCTTTACAAATGCCGGAACTCCGGCATTCATGGAAAACCCTTTACAGGTAAAGCCTAACATTAACAGGGATATGTTCACGCAGCCTCAGCCAGATATGAGTAACACTATTCTTGATCAAACCCCGCCAGGTATTGGCAGGAGCATGTTCACGCCAACCCAGCCGGACATCAGTACAGATATCACGACCCAAGCCGCGCAGCAGGAAGCCAAAGACATGCTTACTCAGTCCATGCCGGATACCTTTGAAGGTTTTTCCGTAAAATCTCCAAAAGAAGCCAACCAGGCCTCAAATCAACCCGGACCATCTCAAAGTCAACCCATGCCCGATAAAAAAACCGATTCAGAACAGTTCTTCGATACCATCAAAGGGTTCTTTTCGGAATTCATCAGTTCAGAAAAAAAGCCTGTTGAAGCGCACCCCCCACTGGAGAAAACCCAGGATATCAAAACGCAAAAAGAACTGGATATTGTTGAAAATCATCCTGCGGAAAAGCCCAGGGTGAACGACATAAAGCTGGAAAGAAAACTGAGAGACGCTTTCGAAGTCATGGAGCCCTTTTCCAACCCCAGGCGTGATTATGCCTGGTACAGGGTCAATGATCTGGCCAGGCTCAGTAACCTCCTCTTTGCCTGTAATATGCGCATTCCGCTGTTCGCCAATCCCAAAATCCTGGTTGGCCTGTTTAAATACAGGCATCTGCTGGCAGGGTTTTATCGCTCGGAACAGAACAACCTGAAATACTTCGTTTTGGGGGTCCCATCCAAAGATGATTCCGAAGGCCGTCCATTTGAATACATCTCCCGCTGGGTGGAGATCCAAAACCCTGATTACGGCGATATGAGCGGGTATTGGCTTGTTTATATCAACCTTCAAAGCGGCGAATTTGTTCGGTGATGAATTTCCGCAGCCAACTGAAAAAAGCTACAAATCCGATGCGCCAGGGGAATCTAGTTTTGTCCAAATTCCTTATGGCGCATTGTTTATAAAGATGGTATGATCGTAATAATAAAAACATTGTGGCTCTCAGCCTTGGAAGCCGATGCTATACCCAACGGGTTTATTTTCACGAACGAGTCTTCTTAAGAAAGGGGTTTTTTCATGTCAGAATTGAGTAAAATTTTCGGATCACAGGTTTTCAGTGACGCGGTGATGCGCGAAAAGCTTCCAACGGCTACCTATAAAGCTTTAAAGAATATTATAGACAATAATTTAACCCTCGATCCCAACCTGGCCGAGGTGGTGGCCAGCGCGATGAAGGAATGGGCGCTTGATCTGGGGGCTACTCATTACTGCCACTGGTTTCAGCCCATGACGGGGACGACAGCCGAAAAGCATGATTCCTTCATTTCCACCACAGATAATGGCAGTATTATCATGGAGTTCTCGGGCAAGGAACTGATTAAGGGGGAGTCCGACGCGTCCTCTTTTCCCACCGGAGGAATCCGGGCGACCTTTGAAGCCAGGGGCTATACTGCGTGGGATTGCACCTCTCCTGCCTTTGTAAAAGACAAGACCCTTTATATTCCCACTGCGTTCTGTTCATACAGCGGAGAGGCGCTGGACAAGAAAACCCCCCTGCTGCGATCGATGGATGCCCTAAGCCGCCAGGGCGTACGCGTTCTGAGGGCAATGGGCAATAATACCGCAAAGAAAGTTATTTCTTATGTAGGGGCCGAGCAGGAATATTTCCTTGTTGACAAGGAGATGTTTATGAAAAGGAAGGATCTCATTTACACCGGAAGAACGCTTTTTGGCGCGAAACCGCCCAAGGGGCAGGAAATGGGAGACCAATACTACGCTTCGATCAAACCCAGGGTGCTTGCATTCATGCAGGATTTGGACGTTGAACTGTGGAAGCTCGGTATTCCAGGGAAAACCCGGCACAATGAAACCGCTCCGGCACAGCATGAAATCGCACCCATTTATAATACATCCAATGTGGCAACCGACCAGAACCAGCTGATGATGGAAACCATGAAAAAGGTAGCGTCACGCCATCACCTGGCTTGCCTGCTGCATGAAAAGCCCTTTGCCGGCGTGAATGGCTCCGGCAAGCACAACAACTGGTCCCTCGGAACCGACGAGGGCGTGAACTTGTTGAATCCGGGTCCCAAACCACATCAGAACACTTTGTTTTTACTGATGGTTGCAACAGTACTCAGGGCGGTGGATGTGTACACCGACGTACTTAGAAGCTCCGCAGCAAATTCGGGGAATGATTACCGTCTTGGCGCTCATGAAGCTCCACCGGCGATTATTTCAGTCTTCCTTGGGGATCAACTGACCGATATCTTTGAACAGATAGACAGGTCAGGCGAAGCCACGAACTCCATATGTTCGTCCAAAATGGAACTGGGTGCGCTGGCGCTGCCTTCTTTTACAAAAGATATTACCGATAGAAACAGGACATCTCCCTTTGCCTTCACCGGGAACAAGTTTGAGTTTAGAATGGTGGGAGCTTCAGCCTCTATTGCAGGAGCGAACTTTGTGTTGAATTCTGCTGTGGCCGATATTCTTTCAGAAGTGGCTGACAGGCTGGAAGCCGCAGAAGACAAGCAGTGTGAGGCAAAGAAAATTACGGCGGAGTTCATCAAAAAGCATAAACGAATTATTTTCAATGGCGATAATTACTCCAAAGAATGGGTGAAAGAAGCTGAAAGAAGGGGATTGCCCAATATCAACAATTTCGTTGATGCAAAGAAAACCCTCTTGCTTGAGGAGAATATCGAAATGTTTTCCAGGCAGGGTGTGCTTTCAGCAAAGGAGAGCCTTTCCCGCTTTGAAATCCTCATGGAAAATTACAACAAGACTATTAATATCGAAGCCCTGACTGCAGTGGAAATGGCCAGGCGGGATATTTTACCGGTAGTCATGCGATACCTGGGAGATCTCTCCCACACCTATAACCAGATGAAGGCAACCGGTGTACACCAGGCACTGGATACCCAGGAGGAGTTGCTGACAGAGATCTCCAGACGGGTTGCGTCTGCTTACGAGAAAGTGAAGAACCTGGAAAAAGCAATTACAGATGCTGCGGCTATTCATGATGTCACCTTACAGGGAACCTGTTACAGAGATGAGGTCATTCCGGTGATGCAAAGCCTACGCGAGGATATCGACCAACTGGAAATGCTGGTAGATGCAAGTTATTGGCCGATACCAACCTATGGTGAATTGATGTTTAGTATTTAGCGATTGCTTTGGGTAGTTGCTTCATTCAGGATGTTTTGGAATAAGGGAGTAAGAAATGACCGTAGAAAAAAAGTGAGAGTATGTATAAAACGGTCTTGAACACAAAAGGGTCGAAAACGGGGGCGGGTACCTTATGAAAAAATGGGCAAAAGCTTTGAAAAAATATGGATCTGCAGTTCTTATTATCATGATTGCACTGACCGCATTTGTGCTTTTGAATATGAAAGATTCCGCTTTCAATCCAGACAGCCTCACAGGGTGGCTGGGGAAGCAAAAAACTTATGAAGTCTCAAAATCAGAACAACAAAACAAGAGCGTATTTTTTAAAGGATCGCCGACACCAGCATTCTTTCCTGAAGATGATCCACAACCCTCACTTCCAACTGTGTTTGGTAGGGGAACCGATAAAACAACAGAGTCCGTCGAAGCAGGAAAAGAAGGAACCCAACCGGAAAAATTAGTTGAAGGATCATCCGAACCCGATACCTCAATCGAAAGTACAATCCAGGTTCCGAATCATTCGTCCTATACAGTCCCAGATGTTTATGTTGAAGAAATCCAGTCAATTCAGCCTATTCAGGGTGTTTTAACAGACATAACAGCCTTTGTCGGCATTACAGAAACCAAACCTGCAGGAAATGAACAGCCATTACTCAATGGCTTTTCAGAATACCAACAGTATTACGGGGGTTTCCTGCCAGAAAGCATGGGTCAATATGGGGTTCTTCCCCATGCGGTGAAAAGCTTTTTTGAAAATGGTGGCACCCGTTGTTATATTATCAGTATCACACCCGTTGACATCAATCATATCGTTTCCGATGATTATTTGAATACAGGGCTCCCAGCGCTTGAACAGTTGAAAGATGTTCGCATTGTGGCGATCCCGGGGGTTTTCGACGTGGATATTCAACAGGGGTTCATCGATCACTGCGAAGCCATGAAAGACAGGTTTGCAATATTGGATATGCCGGATACGATTGAACATATCAGCGATCTGCGTGAACATCGTGATCATTTCGATTCTTCATATGCAGCGTTCTATCATCCATGGCTTCAAACCCAGGACCCTGAAACAGGCGGAACCCTGAATATTCCTCCTTCTGGTGCGATTGCGGGGATTTACGGTGCGAATGACAGAGCGAGGGGTGTTCATAAAGCTTCGGCGAATAGTCCGGTAAGCGGTATTATTGGCTTGAAATACGCAGTAACAGAGAATGAGCAGGAAACTTTGAATCCTGATGGAATTAATACTATCCGTTTTTTCCCGGGAAGGGGAACTTTGGTATGGGGGGCCAGAACCTGCTCGTCCGATGAAGAATATAAATATGTGAATGTGAAACGATATGTCCTGTATCTCAACCAAACCATCCGGGAAGGTACCGAATGGATTGTATATGAGCCAAACAATGAACAACTATGGGCAAAAACAGTTCAAAGTGTAGAGAACTTCCTGAACAACGAATGGCGCAATGGCGCATTAATGGGAACCAAACCCGAGCAAGCCTATTTCGTGAAAATGGATCGTACGACGATGACGGCAAATGATCTGGCACAGGAGAAAAGGATTTTTATTTTTGGCGTTGCAATCACAAGGCCTGCAGAATTTTTTGTTATGAGCATTGTTCAGAATGAACCATAAGTTGTGTAAACAACTTTTTACAGTTACAATACGATTATTGCTAAAGGAGCTTTTCATTATGGCTGAACTGCGATGGCACCCATTTATCAAAGATTGGGTGATGATTGCCTCCCACAGACAAAACAGGCCCCAGATGCCAAAGGACTGGTGCCCATTCTGCCCCGGATCCGGAAACGTTCCGGACTATGATGTGCTGAAATATGACAACGACTTTCCAGCCCTTTCAAACCAACCGCCCCAGCCCGATTCCGTTGGTAACGATTTTTTTAAAACAGCACCTTCATACGGCCGCTGTGAGGTGATCCTGTACTCTCCGAAGCATACTGCAACCCTGCCCGAGTTGTCGGAGGAACATGTTGCAAAGCTGGTAGATTTGTGGACTGAGCGCTTTGTCACGCTTTCCGCTGATGAAAAAATTAAGTATGTTTTTATTTTTGAAAACCGGGGTGAAGTAGTGGGTGTTACCATGCCGCATCCTCATGGGCAGATCTACGGATATCCCTTTATCCCGAAAAAAATTCAGCTGGAGCTGGAAGCCTTCCGCGAACATTCTGAAAAGAACGGCGAATGCCTGATGTGCCGGTTTTTAGAGGAAGAAATGAGCTTTGGAAAAAGAATCATCTTTGAAAACGATGATTTCATTACGGTACTCCCGTTCTTTGTGGAATACCCCTATGGCGTGTACATCGTTTCCAAAAATCACAAACAAAACCTCACACAAATGAATCCAGGCGAGAAAAGAAACCTCGCGAAGGCAATCCGGGAAACGGCAGGAATGCTGGATGCACTGTTTGACACAACCTTTCCCTATATGATGTGCATGCATCAAAACCCTGTAAATACTGCGGATAATTATGAGGATTACCATTTTCATATTGAGTTTTTTCCACCGATGCGCTCCAGCGAAAAGCAAAAGTTCAATGCCTCCAGTGAAACCGGCGCTTGGGCTCACTGTAATCCTACCGCGCCCGAAGAAAAAGCAGAGGAACTGAAGCAGGCATATCAAAGGTTTGTGAAAAAGAATAAATGAGGAAACTTACCCGCATTTGAATCATTTACAGCTGCATAGAAAGATTTTCATGCAAGAAAACTGAATTACAGATGCGATAATCGAGTAAATAGACGAACTGGAACGCTGGTTCCATCATGCAGCGTAAAAAGGGATTTTGGAGGTTTTGGTGATGATAAGCACTTTAAAAGAAACATTTCTCCATTACTTCGGAGGTGACGACAGCGGTATCCGAGTGTTCACCGCTCCGGGCAGGGTGAACCTGATCGGGGAGCATACCGATTATAACGGAGGCTTCGTGTTTCCCGCGGCACTGACCATGGCGACAACCCTTCTGGCCCGGCCGCGGATGGATCGGCAAATCAATCTGATCGCTACTGATCTGAAACAAATGGTTCACGCAGATCTGGATGAGTTGGAAAAATACAAGGGTTTGAAATGGGGAAATTATCAGCTTGGCGTGGCAGATGAGCTGCATAAGGCAGGTTACCGGCTGTGTGGCTGCGACCTGTTGTTCGATGACAAGGTTCCCCTTGGAAGCGGCCTTTCTTCATCGGCAGCGATAGAGATTGCCACTGCCATCGCCCTTGTATCTCTGGGAAACACGGCTTATGGCACCGAACGTGAAATTGATATGGTTCAAATGGCTAAAATCGCACAAATTGCGGAGCATAACTACATCGGTGTGAAATGCGGCATCATGGATCAGTTTTCCTCGGCCATGGGGAAAAAGGATATGGCCATATTCCTGGATTGCCGGGATCTGGTTTGGGAAATGGTTCCGTTGAAAATGGAAGGATACAGGCTGGTATTGTCCAATACCAATAAAAAGAGGAGCCTTGGTGAAGGCAAATATAACGAAAGAAGAAGCGAATGCGAAAAAGGGCTTGCTTTTCTACAAAAGGCATTACCCGAAGCAACCTGCCTGCGGGATATCTCTGTGGATGAATTCACCAGGCACAGCGGGCTAATCCCTGACGAAACTATCCGAAGACGTGTGGAACATGTGGTGTATGAAAACGACAGAGTGCTTCAGTCGGTGAAAGCGTTAAAGGAAGCCAGGCTTAATGATTTCGGAAGGCTGATGAACGCTTCGCACGATTCGTTGGGGGATTTGTATGAGGTTACCGGCAATGAGTTGGATACGCTTGTTAAAGAAGCAAGAAGGATAGACGGAGTGCTTGGTTCCAGAATGACCGGCGCTGGCTTCGGAGGTTGTACAGTTAGCCTGGTTCGCGAAGAACAGGTTCAAGCTTTCATCAAACAGGTTGGAGCGGCCTATGAAAGCAGAATTGGCTATCCCGCCAGTTTCTATGTATCTGAAATTGGAGACGGTGGAAGAGAAATCTTATAAAATTTCTTTTTTTTCACAAGTTGACACAGTATTATACGCTGTGTTAGAATATAACGGCAACCGCATGTGAAAGGGCTTAAAAAGCCGGGAAACCGCTCCCTTTCGTGGCGAGATTGGATGGAGGAGGTGCATATTATGTACGCAATTATTGAAACCGGAGGAAAGCAGTACAGGGTTCAGGAAGGCGATGTCGTCTTCATTGAAAAGCTTTCAGCCGAAGAAGGCACAGCTGTTGTTTTTGACAAAGTGCTTGCTGTTTCCACTGAAGAACAGTTCACAGCAGGTTCACCCGAAGTGAAGGGTGCTTCTGTTGCTGCAAAGGTTCTTGGCCATGGCAAGGATAAGAAGGTTATCGTCTTCAAGTACAAGCCGAAAAAGGGCTACAGGAGAAAGCAAGGCCACAGACAGCCGTACACAAAGGTTCAGATTGAAAAAATCAACGCATAATGATTGACGCTGTTGTTTACAAAAGCTCTCAGGGTGTTATCCAGGGGTTTAAGATAAAGGGCCACGCACAGTTCAGTGACGCAGGAAGCGATATCGTTTGCTCCGCCGTATCCGCCATTGTTTTCGCAGCATTGGGGGGTATGGATGAACTGGCCGGGTTCAAAAGCTTTCAGCAGAAAGATGGTTATATCAAATGTTTTATCCCCGACAATCTCACCGGTGAACAACAAACAACCACACAGATCATATTGAAGACCATGGACATTGGGTTAAGACAAATTGAAGCGGATTATCATAAATATGTCCGAGTTCGGTACGAGGAGGTGTAAACCAAATGGTAAAGGTAAATTTGCAGTTGTTTGCACATAAAAAAGGTGTGGGCAGCACAAAGAACGGCCGTGACAGCCAGTCCAAAAGGCTGGGTACGAAGAGAGCCGACGGGCAGTTCGTAAAAGCCGGAAATATACTCGTCAGACAAAGAGGAACCAAAATCCATCCCGGTACCAATGTTGGGATCGGCTCAGATGATACATTATTTGCTACAGCAGATGGAACCGTTAAATTCGAAAGAATGGGCAGAGACAAAAAGAAAGTCAGCATCATCAACGGTTAAAGGGTAAAAGCTTATGGGGGGCGAAGAGGTTCGTCCCCTTTTTGTCTGATTAAAAAGCCTGTAATCGGGTAGAATCCTGACATGACTGCCGGGCAATCCATGCCAGGCCGGTTAAGAACCTTGGAGGGCAACAAAAATGTTTATAGATCTGGCTGAGATTTATGTAAAGGCCGGTGACGGCGGAAACGGGAGGGTCTCCTTTCACCGCGAAAAATATGTGGCTGCAGGCGGCCCCGATGGCGGGGACGGCGGAGATGGCGGAAACCTGATCTTTCAGGCCGACCAGCATCTGCGGACCCTGGCCGATTTCAGGTACAAAAGAAGCTATAAGAGCGAACGCGGAGAAGACGGCGGTCAAAGAAAATGCTTCGGGAAAAAGGGTGCGGATCTGGTGATCAAGGTTCCCTGTGGAACCCTTGTGAAGGATAAGGAAACTGGATTGATTCTGGCCGATATCACAAAGGATGGTCAAACCGAAATCATCGCAAAGGGCGGCAAGGGCGGCAAGGGTAATGTCCATTTTGCCACACCTACCCGGCAGATTCCAAACTTTGCGAAGAACGGCACGCCCGGAGAAGAAAGATGGATCATCCTGGAGCTGAAGCTGCTGGCCGATGTTGGCCTGGTAGGGTACCCCAATGTCGGCAAGTCCACGCTGCTTGCTGCGGTGTCATCAGCCAGGCCGAAAATTGCCAATTATCACTTCACCACTCTTTCTCCTAACCTGGGGGTTGTTTCGATGGGCGAGGGTGAAAGCTTCGTCATAGCCGATATTCCCGGGTTGATAGAAGGTGCTCATGAAGGCGTTGGATTGGGGCATGATTTTTTACGGCATGTGGAGCGCACCAGGATTCTGGTTCATGTGATCGATATCGCAAGCCTGGATGGACGGGATCCTGTTGAAGATTTTCATACCATCAACAGCGAGTTGGAAAAATTCAACCCGGAGCTGGCGAAACGTCCGCAGATAATCGCTGCAAACAAGGTGGATGTGCTTTCCAACCAGGATATACTTAAGGGTTTCACAGCATCTATGGAGCAGCAGGGATACAGGGTGTTTCCCATCAGTGCGGCGACAGGAACCGGGGTAAGAGATTTGGTGAACTATGTTTATGAGCAGGTGAAAACCCTGCCCGAACCCATTATTTATGAGCCCGCCCCGAAAGAAATGCTGTATAAGGCTGAAACGGAAGAACCCTTTACCGTGGAAAAGGAAAATGAGGTTTATGTGGTCGATGGTCCCTGGATTCGTGGAATCCTGCGCGGAATAAACTTTGAAGACCGGGAATCCCTGCAGTATTTTCAGCGAGCGCTTCGTCAGAAGGGTGTCATCAGTGCCCTTGAACAAAAGGGTGTTCAGGAAGGTGATACGGTGAGGGTTGGAGAAGACACTGAGTTTGAGTATGTGCCATAAGCCAGTCTGTCAGTACCTGGGCATGCAGGTTTAGTGTAACTGCCAGGATTGATGTGTCTTCCGTATTATCAGCATCCGCGGAGAATACGGGTTCAAAGGATCAACATCATTAGAATTATCATATGAACAATCTGTCATCGTGCCCAGGGGCACGCAGAAAGGATTCAATAAATATGCTTACTGGAAAACAACGTAGCTTCTTAAGAAGCATTGCCAATACAATCCCTACCATCCTGCAGGTTGGGAAGGATGGAATATCCGCCAATATGATCAAGCAGGTGGATGATGCACTGGAAGCGCGGGAGCTTGTGAAGGGCAACGTTTTAAAAAACTCGGCCATTGAGGCCAGAGAGGCCTGCGAAGAGCTTGCGCAGTCGCTTAAGGCCGAAATCGTTCAGGTTATCGGCAATCGCTTTGTGCTATATCGGCAATCCGTCGACAACAAAGTGATAGAGCTTCCCTGATCTGAATCGAAAGAAGAGTCAAAAAAGGGAAGGCTCTGTGTTCCGTCTTTTCAGGACACAGAACCTCCCCTTATTATGTCTTTCAGGGCACATAACCCCTCTGCCGTCTCTTTCAGTAAACAAAGCTTTCCCCTTTATTTCAGGTCTTTTCTCCTGAAGCAATCGTCTTGTTCAGCCGTTCAGACATTACCAGCATCAGAAATGCAAAGAAAATTAAAAATACCGGGTACAGGCCAATGTTAACATAATCGGCAATAACGCCAAAGAGAGGCGGCATGAAGGTGGTACCGGCATAAGCGCTTGCCATTTGTATCCCAATAATCGCCTGTGAGTTTTCTGCCCCGAAGTTTGTCGGCGTTGAGTGGATGATGGACGGATATACGGGAGCGCAGCCAAGGCCGATGACAACAAGCCCAATTAAGGAAGGTATCCCGCTTGTAAATGGAATGCCAACCAAAGCTATTCCGCAAACGATAATAACCAATCCATACCGGATAAGCTGCCTATCCCCGATTTTATCCGCGATAAACCCGCTGGCAAACCGCCCAAAGGTAATTCCAAAATAGAACAGGGATGCAAATCTTGCGGCGGTTTCCGAATCCACTGCGCGAAATCCAAACAAATAGCTGCTTGCCCATAAGCCTGCAGTGGATTCCAGCGCACAGTAGCTGAAAAAGGTGAACAGAACAAGCTTAACCCCCTTCATATTTATAGCTTCTCGAAGGCTTAAAGCAACATTCGCCCCTTCATGACCGGGCTGGGCGGGGCTTCGCTTTTTCCATAACGGCAGACTGATAAAAAGAATGATGGTTAATCCAATTTGTATAAGTCCGACTGAACTGTAACCTCTATTCCATCCATAACCACCCGACAGGCAATAACCCATGATATATGGGCTGATCGTTGTCCCAACCCCCCAAAAGCTGTGTAACCAGTTCATATGCCGGGAGGCATAATGCAAAGCAACATAATTATTTAAAGCAGCATCGATTGCACCGGCCCCAAGCCCGTAGGGAACCGCCCACAGGCAAAGCAGAATGAAAGAGTTGGAGAAGGAAAAACCAAAGAGCGCAGCTGCAGTCATCAACACGCTGATAGAAGTTACAAGCCCTGCCCCCAGCTTTCTGGTCAACTTATCAGACAAAAGGCTGGATACAATTGTTCCACCGGCAATAATCATCGTTACAATTCCGGCATAAGAAATCGGAACATCAAGCTGTTCATACATAACCGGCCATGCTGAGCCAAGCAAAGAATCGGGCAGCCCCAAACCGATAAAGGCAAGATAGATAATGATCAATAATAATGAAACCATGAAACGTCCCCCTGATGCAAAATATAAAGAAGATATTTGAGTGTTGGATTTTATACGTAGTAAAATCCTTTACATTATAATATACCCTCTGGTTACAGGTTCAAAAAAGAAAAATAGCATCAGTTTAAAAAGAATGCTTTTTATCACAATCCGGGACCCTACTGACTGATATTCAGCTCCTGAAAAAACATATTGTTCTCCACGGTTGTTTTTAAAGCTATGGATGGATAATGGGACAGGATCTGCTTCACATTGTATAATCCTACACCCCTGTGGGCTCCTTTTGTGGAATACCCCCGCTTGTACAGGTTTGTAATATCAGGCTTTACATCATAAGTGTTTGAAATAATGACAGATGTAAAGGTTTCGTCACAGTCCATGACGATATGCAGTTCTTTCTCACGGGATTCAGCCGCAGCTTCAATGGCGTTATCGGTTAATATACCAATTAGTCTGCACAAAGCAAGGGGATCTGTTTGCTGAAATTCCATGGGCGTAAAAACATACAACTGCACCATGATCCCCATGGTTACCGCCTGATTCAGTTTATGTCCCAGAATACACTTCACCCCTGGATCGTGGATACGTTTCAGAGGTAAAAGGAAGTTTTTAGGCGCTGATTCATCATTTTCCTTCAGGAACGAACGGTATAAGCTGTTAAACTCTTCCCATTGTTCACCTTCTACATAACCCTTGATGGAAAACAGGATATTCATGAAGTCATGCTTCTGATTTCGGATATCTTCATAAAGGTCCTCAATAATTCCGGTATACTCAATCAGCTGCTCATATTGCTTGTTCTGCAGCTCTAATAGTTTTTTGTGCCTGTTTAGTGCAATATAAAGGCATATCAGAAAAATCGTCAGGAATAACAGGCCTGCAAGAGGACAAAGATATAACAGCAATTCTTTACTTAGTAACTCGTTGTCCGGTACGAACATTCCTGTGTTTTCAAAAACTACCTGCAGCACAGGTATACGCCATTCAAACTTTAACACGACTGATCAGCTCTTTCCAGTTTGGTTTTGAAATATCGCAAACCTTCCCGTCATTCATGGTGACAGAATAATACTGCTTCTCGTTTTCAAGCTTGCGGATCTGACGAATATTCACAATGTAGGATCGGTGACAACGATAAAAGTGACCGTCCAGGCTCTTTATCACGTTTTTCAAGGTATCATGGAAGGCCAGCACCGCGCCATCCTTCAGAGTGCAATGAAGAAGCCTTGAGCCTGGCCTCGTTTCAATATACATGATGTCATTAAGCCGCACCGAATGGATGCTGTTTGTTCCCTTCAGCGTGATCAGCTGTGTACTGTCCTTACCCTCCATCCGGGTGGTTTCATCCAGAACGATGTCAATACATTCGAGAATTCTTTTCTGGAAGTTTTCATCATGTTTATAGATATAATCCAGGGCTCGTAGTTTGTACTGCAGGATTTTCAGACTGAATTCAGGATGCGAGGAAATAAAGATGAGGTAGGCCATGATGTCCTTTTTGCGAATTTGCCTGGCCAGAGTAAATCCGGAGAGGTTTTCCTGGTTCAGAATGATATCCAGAAAAAACACATTGGTATGTCCGATGTTAGCCTGTGCAAATTCAATCACCTTATCGAACTGATTCTGAAACAGGTATATGCGGCAGTCCAGACTTTTCAAGGCTGTATATTCACTGATAAAGCCCTTGATGATGGAACCTGTGCTCGGGTTGTCTTCACAGATGACAAAATGAATCATAAGCACCTCCGGAAATAACAAAAAATAACTAACTAATTTAAATATCGGTTAAAATATAATAAATAATATAGATATGTTAAATAAAGGTGGAAAGGGAGGCAAGCTGGGAAATCCCCAGAGATAAATCGTCTGTGAATGCTTCCAGTACTGGACTAATTCAAGCAAAGCAGTTATAATTTATTAGTCAATGACCCAGTTACAGGAGGGACAGGTTCCTCTGTAAATCCCTCTGCAGGAAATGCTGTTACCGGGGTACAAACCCATACGCCGGAAGACGCGGTCATTCCTGAATAACAAGCTTAGAGATTAGAGGGGTGCTCATTCCGGCTCAGGAAGCTCAAGAACTGTTGGATGTGCCCAGTCCGCCGCAGGAGGCTCAAGAATCGTTGGAGAAGCCCACTCCGCCGCAGGAGGCTGCAGCGGATGTGACAGTTGTCCAAAAGAATCTATGATGCACTTGAAAACAATGGGGAGCAGGGAACCTCATCAGTTTTCAGAACAGCCCGCAGCGATAACCCCTCATGAGCTGTTTGAACCGAAAAGAACGGCTGGGAAACAACCCATATGAAAAATACTGAAACCCTCACTGAATCTGGCAAAGAATCAACGGGGGTTGTTTGGAGGATACGACAAGGATGAGAAACAGCAGGAGCAAAGTCTTAATGCTGATCATACCGGTAATACTGCTGGTGATTCTGATTTTTGCATACAGAGAGTTTGATAAGAATAAGCCAGACCGCAATGAGCCGACTATCACCATCGCACCAACAGGAACAAGTACAGGTGAACCGACTGACGAAATGACACCTGAACCACAAACTACAGATCTGCCGTCACCTGCTTCAGCACCTGTAGAAGGTGTTTCGGGCAATAATGGCGGTTAATTTCGGATAAATGTCGTAAATTTTTATCGCATGCTCGAAATCACAGATTTCATGAGTATAGCCTCTGATTTTGTTCTTATGGATGCAATATTTGATTTTCTGGTAATGTCGTGCATCCTTATAGAGCGGAATGCGTTTATGCGGTGAAAACATTCGAATACGTTTGTACAGTCGAATCACATAATCTTCTGGCTCACCTCAAAGTTTGACGTGCCAACATCGTCTGTTAATATTTTCCTGTATGTTCGATTCTGCAAGAAATTAAGATGTATTGAAAACAATATTGAAATGGACGCAAGAATTGTGTACAGTTATAGATAGACTGAACCGATGTTTTGGGATAATTTGAGATTCTCTGATTCAGTGTGTCGAATCGGGAAGTATGATAAAGGAGTTGAATCAAGCTATGTTTCAGATTCTGAGCAAAAAGGAATTGGGCCCAAACGTAAAACAAATGGTGATCAAGGCACCGTTTGTGGCGCGAAAGGCCGAACCTGGCCAGTTTATCATTTTTAGAATCAATGAAAACGGAGAACGTATTCCGTTAACAATAGCCGATTATGACCGTGAAAATGGCACGGTAACCATCATTTTTCAGGAAGTGGGGAAAAGCACAAGACTTCTCGGAACACTGAATGAAGGTGATTATCTGCTTGATTTTGTGGGCCCCCTGGGAACAGCCTCCCACTTTGATAACGTGAAAAAGGTTGCGGTGATCGGTGGAGGGCTGGGCACAGCAATTGCCTACCCCCAGGCGAAAAAGCTGCATGCTTTGGGTGCTGAGGTAGATACTATTACCGGGTTTAGAAATAAAGAGCTGATCATTTTGGAAAAGGAAATGAAAGAGGTCAGCTCCAGGCTGTTCATCATGACCGATGATGGTTCCAACGGTAATAAAGGCTTTGTTACCGACTGCCTGAAAAAATTGATTGAAGAGGGCAACCAATACGATCTGGTCATTGCCATCGGGCCTTTGATCATGATGAAGGTAGTATCGAACCTGACCCGGCAGTACGGCATAAAAACGGTGGTCAGCATGAACCCCGTAATGATAGACGGTACAGGAATGTGTGGAGGCTGCCGTGTGACCGTTGGCGGCAAAACAAAGTTTGCCTGTGTCGATGGCCCGGATTTTGACGGCCACGAAGTGGACTTTGATGAAGCGATGAGAAGGCAGACCATGTACAAAACCGAAGAGAAAAGAAGCGTCGAGGAACATGAGTGCAGGATGAGGGGGATGGGAAATGCCTAATATGTCATTAAAAAAGGTTACAATGCCCGAGCAGGAACCACAGGTCAGAAATAAGAATTTCAAAGAGGTTACGCACGGTTATACGGAAGAAATGGCCATAGAAGAAGCCAAAAGGTGTTTGGACTGTAAGACGAAACCATGCATGAGCGGCTGCCCGGTCAACGTTAAGATTCCGGAGTTTATTAGCCTGATAGCCGAAGGGAAATTTGAGGAAGCCTATTTAAAAATAAAGGAAACCAACAGCCTGCCCGCCATCTGCGGCAGGGTTTGCCCGCAGGAATCCCAGTGCGAGCAGCTGTGCGTACGCGGAAAAAAGGGTGAACCTGTTGCTATTGGGCGATTGGAGCGTTTTGCCGCAGACTGGTATATGGCGAATCGGCAGCCTTCGCAAGAGGAAATTCAGAAAAACAGTAAAAAAGTAGCGGTGATCGGATCGGGTCCGGCAGGGTTAACCTGTGCGGGAGACCTGGCAAAGCTGGGTTATGACGTGACCATTTTTGAAGCCTTTCACACACCGGGGGGCGTGCTGATGTATGGCATCCCCGAATTCAGGCTGCCAAAGTCTCTGGTGCAAAGCGAAATTGATACCGTCCGCAAGCTGGGGGTCGATATTATCACAAACATGGTTATTGGTAAGTCGATTACCGTGGATGAGCTTACCGAAGAGGGCTTTGAAGCGGTTTTCATTGGCAGCGGGGCAGGGCTTCCAAGCTTCATGAACATTCCCGGTGAGAACCTGAACGGGGTCTACTCGGCGAACGAGTTCTTAACCCGCATTAACCTGATGAAGGCTTACCTTTATCCCGAAACAGACACACCGGTGAAGGTTGGGAAAAACGTCGCGGTGGTCGGTGGTGGCAATGTGGCGATGGATGCGGCCAGAAGCGCAAAACGGCTTGGGGCTGAAAATGTCTATATTGTTTACAGAAGATCAGAGGCTGAAATGCCGGCCAGGGTCGAAGAGGTTCATCATGCCAGGGAAGAGGGGATCATCTTCAGGCTTTTAACAAACCCCACCCGGGTCATCGGGACTGAAGACGGATGGGTAAAAGGGATTGAATGCGTGGAAATGGAGCTGGGTGAACCCGATGCGTCCGGCAGGAGAAGGCCGGTGGCCAAAAAAGGCTCCGAGCATGTGCTCGATGTTGAGACGGTGATCATTGCCATAGGTCAAAGCCCGAACCCTCTGATAAAGTCAACAACGCCCGGGCTTGAAACACAGAAATGGGGCGGTATTGTTGCCGAAGAGCAAACCGGTGCTACCAGCAAAATCGGGGTTTATGCCGGGGGGGATGCCGTCACCGGTGCTGCTACCGTTATTCTTGCCATGGGTGCCGGGAAAAAGGCTGCGGCTGCCATTGATGCGTATTTGAAGGCAAAGTAGAAACCGGTTTATCCCTGCAACGCATTTTTTAGCCCAAAACCTGAAAATGCGCTATGAAGCAGGGATATAAAGCGTTTGATAAACCAATACCTGAATGCTTGCTTCGTTTTTGTGCAGAATAGGATTATGTAAAAAATCCGATGCTGGAGGGATAATCATGAAGGTTCTGGTCATCAATGGTGCGAATATGAACCTCCTGGGAAAAAGGGAGCCAGAGATTTATGGGGGCGAAACCCTTGCTGATCTTGAAAACAGCATCCGGAAGGAAGCTGAAAAGCTGCAATTGAACTGTACACTGGAGTTTTTTCAGTCCAACCATGAGGGTGAAATTATTGATGCGATTCATCGGGCCATGGAAAAGGGGATGGACGCCATCATTTTGAACCCGGGTGCTTTCACGCACTACAGTTATGCCATCAGGGATGCTGTCAAGGCTGCCGGGGTCCGCACGGTCGAGGTTCATATGTCTAACATTCACAGTCGGGAGGAGTTCCGAAGCCGCTCAGTGATCGCGCCTGTTTGTATCGGGCAGATCAGTGGGTTTGGCTTTAAAAGCTACCTCGCTGCGTTATATGTCCTCCATACCCTGTAAAGCCACTGTATGCGGTTTCTCAAAAAGGTTCCCACTCCGGCTTATCGCAACGGTATTGGAATTCTGCCCGGTAGAGTCTATGTTGCTTGTGTTTGGGTTTGGAAGGGTACAGGTGGATTATGCATAACAGACTGGAAGTATTAAGAAATATCCTTGAAGAAGAGGAACTGAACGGGCTTATCATCAGCAGCAGGCCCAACACCTTTTATTATACCGGCTTTACCGGCACTACATCAATGTGCCTTGTCACGCGTGAAAGCGCTTTCCTTGTAGTTGATTTTCGTTATGTCACTCAGGCGGGAGAGCAGGCCTTTCCCGACATCGAGGTCATTGAGTATGATAAGGATGTAAACGACACGCTCAACCTGCTTTGCACCCAAAATGGGGTTGAAAGCCTTGGCATTGAAGGGGAAGATATTTCATATTCAAAGGTTCAGCTGCTTCGTAAAAGCCTGAAAAAAGTGAAAACGCTGAAGGATGTTCAGGCTGGTCTGAACTGTATTCGGATGATCAAGGATCCGGATGAAATAATGCTGATACAAAAGGCTGCCGACATTGCAGACAAGGCATTCCAGGAAACACTATCCGTTTTGAAACCGGGTGTTCGGGAATGTGAAGCAGCTCTCGAACTCGAATATAGAATGAAGAAGTTGGGTGCCTCCGGGGTTTCCTTTGAAACCATTGTCGCCTCCGGACCCAGGTCCGCGCTGCCCCATGGTGTGGCCGGCATGCGGCAGTTTGCGGCGGGTGATGCTGTCGTGATGGATTTTGGGGCGATCTACAGGGGTTATTGTTCCGATATGACCCGTACGGTTTTTTTGGGGAACCCTTCCGTGCAGTTGAAGGAGATCTATGACATTGTTCTGCGGGCACAAACCGAAGCGCTGGATAAAGCAGCTGAAGGAATGACGGGTGCACAGCTTGACAGGACAGCAAGAGAGATTATTGACAGCGCAGGCTATGAAAAACACTTTGGCCACGGCCTGGGACACGGTGTTGGTATCGAGATTCATGAAATGCCCAGGGTTTCACCAAAAGGTGAGGATGTTCTGAAGAAAGGGATGGTTTTCACTGTTGAGCCGGGGATTTATGTTGAAGGCATGGGCGGTGTCCGGATAGAGGATATGGTGGTGCTGGGTGAGAGCGAGGCAAAAATTTTAACGAAATCAACAAAAGAATTGTTGGTTTTGTAGTGCGAAAACATTTCCCGCATATTCACCAAATTTATCCTTGCCAAAGTGCGGTATATCATTTATCATAGATTATTGGACAGATCAAGCATATTTCAGGTTTTTATGAACCGGATTGCCTGTAAAACAAACCAAAAAACAGCGATATTCACCGATTGGTTTGTATTTGCTGTTAAAGCGTCGGGTTTTCGGTGAAACTTTTTCTGTGTTGCAACTGATTTCGTTGCCATGGCAACGGGAATAAAATTTGGTTTTGAGAGGGATGGGAATATGGTTACAGCCGGTGAGTTTAGAAATGGAATTACATTTGAAATGGATGGGCAGGTTTTTCAGGTTATCGAGTTCCAGCATGTTAAACCGGGAAAGGGTGCTGCCTTTGTTCGCACGAAGATCAGAAACGCCATTACAGGGGCTACAGTAGAACGCTCGTTCAACCCTACCGACAAGTTTGAAAAAGCGCAGATCAGCAAAAGGGATATGCAATACCTTTATAAAGACGGAGATTTGTTCTATTTCATGGATGAGGAAACCTTCGAGCAAAATCCCATCAATGGCAGCAGCCTTGGGGATGCGATGGAGTTCATGAAGGAAAACATGACCTGCAAGATCCTGTTTTTCAAGGAACAGGTCATCGGTATTGAACCGCCTACCTTTGTCGAGCTTGAAATTATTGAAACCGAACCCGGCTTTAAAGGCGATACGGCTACGGGCGCATCAAAACCTGCAATCGTTGAAACAGGCGCGCAAATTAAGGTTCCTCTGTTTGTAAACCAGGGGGATGTTGTCCGCATCGATACCCGCACCGGGGAATATATGGAAAGAGTATAACGCTGATAAGGGTTATACCGGCGTACTTTCCAGCCGCTTCAGCCCAACTGAAGGCTTGCTTGTAAAGAAAGTCATAAAGCCTGGTATTACTGTACTCAGATGAATAGATAATCGATTTCATTGCAGAAGCGTGTAATGAAATTCTATGCAATAAATCATGTCGTGATGATGGCGAGAGGTTCGTGAACCTCTCGCTTTTTTTATAACGAAGCCCAGATGGGCCCCCGCCCCACCTCTTAACGTATTTTCAGCCAAGGGCTGAAAAACGTGCAATTTTTAAAGCAGAACTCTTCGTTTTGCTCCTTCGCTTTCAAAGCTTCAATTCTTCCGGGTAAACCAGTCATATTTACTTCGCACACGCATAGAATTAAATCAAACCAGGGACAAGACATCCGGACCTGTAGAGTCCGGAACGGATAAAATAGTGTGCACATGTTTTTTATGCACACAGGAAAGCTGCTTACCAGCCATAAGCACCAATGGTTTTTGAGTGAACGAGCTTTTCCGAACGGTCAGCTGGTTGTTACCACAGAGAAAAAACAGGAGGTACCATGCATCCAGGAGCTTTAGCACAAAACCGTATTGATGACGAGGTCTTTGCGTATCTGCCCGGAAGGCTGCGAACAGCAGCGCAGAAGCTGGACAGGCAGATTATGGCGGAGCTTGAGGAAATCCGGCTGCGGGCAGGAAAGCCCGTAATGCTTTCCCTCTGCGGGCAGGATGGATTTTTGTGTGAAAACGGGCAGATGCTTCCGGATTCCTCCGGTGCTTTATCTGTCAGCGCAGAGGAATTGACCGAAATGGTGTATAAAACCTGCGAAAATTCCTGGTACGCCTTTCAGGAAGATATCAATAAGGGCTTTATTACTGTCCGGGGCGGTCACAGGCTGGGTCTGGTCGGAACACCGGTGATTGAAAATGACAGGATCATCAATATCAAAGACATCTCTTCCATCAATATGCGTATTGCCAGACAGATCACCGGCTGCGGTGGTCATGTCGTCAAATATTTGATCAAGGGACACCGGGATATCTATAATGTGTTGATCATTTCTCCCCCTGGAGCCGGGAAAACCACGTTGCTGCGGGACATTGTGAGGATTGTCAGCAACGGGTTTCCGCCCGCTTTTTCAGGCTTGAAGATCGGTTTGGTGGATGAACGCGGTGAGCTGGCAGCATGCTATAAGGGCATCCCGCAAAATGATTTGGGTGTGCGCACCGACGTGATTCATGGCATACCCAAAAAAGAGGGTATGGAGATGCTTCTGAGAGGCATGAGCCCAAATGTTATCGCCCTCGATGAGCTGGGAAACCCCCAGGACGTTTCCACCGTGCTTGCGGTGATGAACGGTGGAATCCGCATGATTGCCACCGCTCACGGCTATGATGTGAAACAGCTGAAGAATCGGCTGGGCTTTCGGGAGCTGTTCGAGGTGAATACCTTTGAACGGTTTGTGGTTTTAACGGAAAATGAAAAGACCCAATATACAATCAAGATAATGGATGGTGATGGAAATGTCCTGGCTGTGGATCTTCAAAACGGCAGGAAGCCTGCTGATATTAACAGGCTCAACGATGGTGGGGTTTATGCTGTCACGAAGGCTTACTGAAAGGCTGGAGCTTATCCGGGAAATCCAGAGCTTTTTAATGGAGCTGGGTAATGAGATCCATTATATGGGCCGCCCGCTGGGACGAGCTTTACTATCTCTGTCGAAAGACAAACCCGGAGAAATGGCAGTTTTCTCAAAAGAAGTGTGTGCCTTTCATCACGAGCAGGATATCACCATCGAAGCAGCCTGGCAGAAGAGCCTGGAGATGTTTCGGGATCAATGGCCAATTCATGCGGAAGAATGGGCGCTTCTGCTGTCGGTTGGGGAAGTGCTGGGCAAAACCGACAAAGCCGGACAAAACGCCTTTATTCAAATGATGCGGGATAAGTTCTCGGTACAGGAAAAAAAGGCCGAAGAGGAGAGGGCGCGGAAGGAAAAACTGTATAAAAGCCTTGGTGCTTTGGGTGGGCTGGCCCTGGTATTAGTGTTGATATGAGGGGATGAGTATGGATATCGATTTGATCTTTCGAATTGCAGCGATAGGAATCCTGGTAGCGGTGTTGAATTCCCTTCTGACAAAGTCCGGCAGAGAGGAACAGGCCATGATGACAACACTGGCCGGTCTGGTGGTGGTTCTTCTGATGGTGGTAAAAGAGATTGCAAATCTGTTTGAAACTGTAAAAACCCTGTTCAACTTTTAAGTCTGACCGGATAGGAGCGTTGAAAATGGATTTGATCCAAATTGGTGTGTTAGGGATTACCGCAGCGATCCTGATTCTGATCCTGAAAGCGTACAAGCCCGAAATGGGTTTGCAGATTTCGTTGATCTTCGGGGCGATCGTCATGATATCCCTGGCGGGGCGAATCCGGGGTATTATCGACCTGATCGGCTTGTACATGGACAGAGCGAATATCAGCGGTGTTTATGTTTCAACGCTGCTGAAGATCATTGGAATGGCATATATTGCCGAGTTTGCCGCCGAAAGCTGCCGTGATGCAGGGCAAGGAGCCATCGCGGCAAAGGTTGAGCTTGCCGGAAAAATAATGATCATCATCACAGCCATCCCGGTGATCACCTCTGTAATGGGGATCATCCTGGAGATGCTGTGAAATATGGAGAAAAAGGGGTGACACAAGGGGACGGTTCTGATGTGCCAAGTCCGAACACAGGTGGACGGTTCTTGTGTGTCAAGGCTGGAATGACACAGACGGAAGGACGGTTTGTGTGTTGCGAAGGAAGTATTATTTACCCGATGGGAATTCCGCTAAGAAAGATCGGACAGACAGGTAGACGATTCATGTACAAAAAGCTGCCTGTCGGTTCAACAGATGGAGAGTGAATATGTTCAACAAGACAAGGTTACATAGCATAAAAAATGTAAAGCGGGTGTTCTTTGCCATCGTGCTGGCAGCTTTAGTAATGACGCCCTTGCTGTGCCAGGCGGAAGAAATACCCTCCGCCATGGATGAGCTGCTTGAACCTCAGTTGGAAAGCGGAGAACTGAAAAAGCTGCAGGAAGATCTGGACAAGTCCATGTCTGATGAGGCGAAAGAGCTGTTTCCCTATTATTCGCCGAAGCAGTTAATGAAAGAATTGGTTACGGGGAATGCCGGTGAAGGGATCCAAACCATCCCACAGAGAATTCTTGACTTTATCCTTGGTGAGATCAAGGTTAACTTCATGCTGCTTTTAAAGATTATTGTCGTCATCTTTCTTTCAGCCCTGATTAAAAACCTTCAGGGCTCATTCAAGGAAAGCACTGTCGGAGAGTTGGCCTATTTCGCGTGCTATGCTGCTATTGTCACCATGGTGGCATTGGGCTTTCAAAGCGTTCTGCAATATGCGAAGGAGGTTTTGGACACGGTGGACAGCATCACCGGGTTTGCCATACCGGCCATGCTCGCGCTGCTGATCTCAAGCGGGAGCATTGTTTCAGGCAGCGCTCTGCAGCCTGTTCTGTTGATGGTCATCCAGGCCACGGTGAAAATATTCCGCACAGTGCTTCTTCCATTATGTTTTTTGTCGGGAATTCTGTATCTGACAAACGGACTGTCTACAAAAATAAAAATTTCAGGGATGGCAAGCCTGCTGAAACAGATCGTGGGCTGGGGCCTCGCGGGCATTCTGACCCTCTATGTCTCTTTAGTCGCGATACAAGGGGTAACCGGCGCTGTCATCGACGGTGCCGCCACCAAAACCGCCAAGGTAGCGATGAGCACCCTTATTCCCGTTGCCGGTAAATATATGGCAGACGCAACCGACACCATCATCAACTGCGCGTTGATCATAAAAAACACCGCAGGGGCTGCAACCATGGTGGTAACCGTGGCGGCCTGTCTGGTACCGATCCTGAAGATATTTGTCATCATTCTGCTGTACAGGTTTGCGGCAGCCATTATTGAGCCTGTGGCCGAAGAAAGAATGTTTAATTGCCTGACCAATGTCTCGGATTGCATGAAAACAATGCTGGGGGTTGTCGGTGCTGCAGTATTCATGTTTTTGCTGTCAATCGGTGTCCTGCTCGGCGCAGGGGGAATCAGCGGCATGATGCAATAAGCCATAATAAACAGGTACCCGAACCGGATACACCCCCACAAGCGACACGGTATAATGAGCAAAACATTCCCTGCGCCCTGGAGGGTTTATGGAAGCAGTAAAGAGCTGGGTTATGAATATTGCCGCTGTTGCGATCCTGATGATCATTCTGGATTTGCTGATGCCTGAGGGCAGGCTTCGAAAGTTCACACAGCTGCTGGCCGGCTTCATCATCATGTTTGTGATGATCAACCCGGTTTTGGAACTGTTCGGAAAGGAACCCTCCTTTGCAGGGTGGGCTGACGAAACCGCCCTGTTGTCGAATCAGGTGAAAAACATTGCCGGTAACCTTCAGGATGAAAGAAGTAAACAAACCCTTGAGCTTTACAGAAGCATGCTTCTGTCAGATATACAAAACAGGCTTCAAAGCTATGAGAGAATTCAGAAAGCCGAGGTGGATCCATTGATCAATGAGAACAGAAATTCAGGGAAATACGGACAGATCAGAAGACTGTTTATCAAACTAACCTTGAAGGATACGCAAAATACAACCGCAGGGGATTTACAGAAGCTTCTTGATGAAATTCACTGTCAGCTGCAGCAGGCTTTTGCACTGAAGGAAGATGAAATTATCATTCAGATAGAGTGAGTTCTTTATATCTGTCTGAATCGAACAAGGAGAGTGAGCCGGGATGTTCAGGTTTTGGGAGTGGTTGAAAAAATGGTTCGATGCAAAAAAAGGGAAGCGGGGAATTGAAAATTTAGTCATAATCCTGATCCTTGGTGTAATAATTATCATAGTAGCAAGTTCATTTCTAAATAATGATCGTGCTGCCACAAAAGAAGACAAACTACAGCCGACAGTTGCCATTGCGTCAGAGCAGCCATTGGATGAAATCCTGGAACTTGAACAACGGCTGGTTCAAATACTGTCGGAAATTGAAGGAGCCGGCCATGTTAAGGTAATGATAACCGGAGTTTCGGATGGAGAGGTGGTGCATGCATTTAATCAGGTTGAACAAAGCAGTCTGCAGGAAGAGCAAAGCGAAGCTGGAATCATGAATAGAACAGATGAAATTCGCAGGGAGCAGGAACTGGTTTTCATGGATGGTGATTCAGGGGAGCGGGTTCCGGTGATAACCAAGAAATACCAGCCGGAAATCAGGGGTGTGGTCGTTGTCGCAGAGGGGGCCGGCAGCAGTGTGGTCAGGCAGAATATTACAAACGCCGTTGGCGTTCTGATGGGGCTGCCGACGCATCGGATCCAGGTCTTAAAACGAAAATAATATCATAGATGGGGTGGTGTCAGAATGATCAATAAGAAACAAATCCTTGTAATCGCTTTGGTGGCTGTGATTATTGTTGCGGGGGTTCTTCAGTATACATACGGCAGAACGGGAATCTCCTCGCAGAAGGATCAGCAGGAAAGGCTGGGGGAAGCAGTGTATGTGGACAACATGGACGGTGAGCTGGTTGACCTGACAGCGCAGGAAACTGACAAGACCGATGTGACGGAGACATCGGGGAACCCAACCGCAGATAATACGACAGAGGTCGCGGATGCTGGTGATTATTTTGTACAGGCCAGGCTGGACAGAGAATCTATCCGCAGCCGTCAAAAGGAAGAACTGCAGGAGATGACCAGTAAAGAGCTGGCGGACACAGTCAGTGAAAAGGCACAGGAAGAATATCTTGACCTGATGAAACGTTCCGAAATGGAAGGCACGATTGAGTCCCTGGTAAAACAAAGAGGGATTGAAGATGTGGTGGTTGTTATCGGAAGCACCGGAACAGTAGACCTGGTTGTAAAGGCTGACAGCCTCTCCCCAAGCCAGACAGCCCAGATATCCGACATCGTCATCCGCCATGCGGGGGTTGAATATGAGGATATCCATATTAAAAACATGAACTAAATACAGGGGGCGGAACCCATGTACCAGAGGGCGGGGCCCAGGTACCCTGGTCAAATTATGCCAGGGTAACTGGGCTCCGTCCTCTGGTTGGTTTTGTCCTGAGCCAAGGTATATGGGTCCGGTTCCCTGGTCACGAAAATAATAAAAGTACGCCTGTAAACGTACTTTTTATCAATGTAATGATCATATACGGAAAGCGTGGCAGCCCTCCAAAATTATTGTGCCGCATTTGTGGCGTTCAGAGCTTTCATAAGCTGTGACTTTTTTCTGGAGGCTGTATTTTTATGAATCAACTTCCTGGAAGCAGCTTTATCTATTTTACTGACCGCTACCTTCAAAAGCTCCTGGCTATTTTCAGAGTTTGCAGCGACAGCTTCGTTATAATGACGAACGACAGTTTTCAGCTCGGAGCGTTTCGCTTTATTCTGCTCGGATTTAGCTCTTGTGGTATTCACTCTTTTAATAGAGGATTTAATATTCGGCATTTTTTCACCTCCCGATATTTAGTCAACACACAATATAATAGCATGAAGAAAACTGTTTGGCAAGAAATTTTTGTGTGGGTTTATCATTATTTTATCCTCAATGGTAAAGAATATGAAGAACCAGATAAAAAGCTTACGATTGATTGGTGTTTTTGAACAGAAGCATCAGGACAAACCGCTTGAACAGCGGATGAAGGCACAGGGAGGAAAAGACAATGGAAAAGTTATTATCGGTCAGAACAGACCTTGCTTTGGAGGTTCATGAAAAAAACCAGCAGGACATGAAACGTCAGGGCGGGGCAAAACCCTCTCCCTACGGCGAAGGTGTGGAGGTTGAGGAGGATGGCAACGAAGATATCCATGTTACCCGGGTAAAAATCACCTCCGAGCAGGGAGAAAAAAGTATCGGAAAGCCAATAGGAAACTATATTACGCTGGATATTCCCAGGCTGAAGGAAAATGACAGGGATTTGTATGAAAATACCTGCCGTGCGGTTGCTTTCGAGCTTCAACGCATCATTCACCTTGGTGAAAAGGACACGGTGCTGATTGTCGGGCTGGGAAACTGGAATATCACACCCGACGCGCTGGGGCCAAAGGTATCTTCCTATCTGATGGTGACACGGCATCTGCACGAGTACCTGCCCGAGCAGGTGGATGACGGGGTCAGGCCTGTTTGTGCCATTTCGCCGGGCGTTCTGGGGTTGACGGGAATAGAAACAAGCGATATCGTCCGGGGGGTTGTGGAAAGGGTGAAGCCTTCTCTGGTCATCGCTATCGACGCGTTGGCCTCCCGGAAAATGAACCGCATCAATACAACCATCCAAATTGCTGATACGGGGATTTCTCCCGGCTCGGGCGTTGGAAATAAGCGGGCCGAGCTATCCAAAAGAACCATGGGGGTGGACGTGATTGCCATCGGCGTCCCAACGGTGGTGGACGCCGCGACCATGGCCAACGACACCATTGAACTGGTGATTGACAGCCTGCTGAACCAATCTGAGGAAGGCACGGATTTTTATCGGATGCTGAAGAACCTGGAAGATAATGATAAATACAACCTGATCAAGGAGGTTCTGGAGCCCTACGGCGGAAACCTGGTGGTTACTCCAAAGGAAATGGACGAAGTGATTGAGCGGGTTTCAAAAGTCATTGCCAACGGGATCAACCTGGCCTTGCATAAAAACATCGGTTTTCAGGATATTGATCGCTATTTGCAATGATGCTTTGAGGTGTAACTACACGCCAGCAAGTACTATTCATAGTTATGCAAGCATAGTCTGTCATTCTAAATGAAGTGAAGGAGTTCGTATAACTGCTGATAAGATCCTTCGTTTTGCTCAGGATGACATCGCTGTGTTTAGAATGATACTGCTTTTATCAGTATGATATCGCTATGTTCAGGATAAAGCATATACCTCTGTATCAACCTATGAAACTGGTGAAAGCGGGTGTGAACAGTAAATACTGAAGGTGCCTGCATCGACAATCATGCAGGCACTCATTGAAATGAAACTCATTCTATAGTATGATAACAACGGAACATTTGACTGGATGACCATGTCAAACCCAGTATAAATCGTACATGGGCTTCATGAAGTGCAGCATTTAAACAACCGGATATCATTCTTCCCTGGAGGTATGCGAAGTTGAAGCAGAATCAGACTCACAGGTACACAGTCAATTCAGATATGTCACACTATAGAGCAGACGGAAAGAGGGTTCGCGCGAAAGGTATTCCCAAATATGCTTTGGCTCTGGGCGTGCTGGTGCTTAGCATCATCACGCTGTTTATCGTTTCAGGCGGGGATTTTCAACCCCTGAAGGATGTCATGTCAGCCATAGCACCTACCCCTTCTCCTACCCCCACACCCACCCCCACGCCCACTCCAACACCTTCGCCAACGCCAACCCCCACGCCGGTACCTGTCAATCCACTGATTGTTGTTGTCGATCCAGGGCACGGGGGTTACGATCCTGGAACCGTCTCCCCGTATGAAGAAGGGTTTTATGAAAAGGATTTTAACCTCGATGTTGCTTTACGCCTAAAGGAGAGGCTGGAGCAACAAGGCATCAAGGTGGTTATGACCCGGGAGACCGATACAGCGCTAGACGACTATTGGAAGGCAGATGTCTGGGCACGTCCCGGAATTGCCAATGACGTTGGTGCAACCTTCTTTGTCAGCATTCATGTGAACGGGTTTGAGGGAAAGAATGCTTCAGTATACA
>CAYVFB010000001.1:76570-110065 GCA_964450305.1 uncultured Ruminiclostridium sp. | reverse complement strand
GACTGGTCATGGGGCTGCTCCTCAACGAAGCCAGTGCGGTCTTTGTGATTTTCAATGCCCTCAGGCTATAGAGTTGCCGCTTTGCTAAAAGAGACAGCCATTGCAGACGTAACCCTCACATATTCCGATAACGAAAGTATTTCATCCTGGGCAATTGACGGGGCTAAATACTGCCAGGAAACAAAAGTTATTGAAGGCAGAACCGGTGGTGCCTTTGCACCTGGGGAAAGTGCAACAAGAGCTGAAACAAGCGTGATACTGCAAAGGTTTATTGAGAATATGCTTCAATAATTCTAAGTATAATTCAAATTCCCTCATCACTTATTTGTGTGGTGAGGGAATTACTTATTTGCTCCAAAATTTTCGAAGGTCACATTACCCTGATAACCAGCAGCGAATATCATACCAGGGATTAGTCGGTTACAATTAAATGTTATTGCAAGTGGTTGAAGTTGACATGTCCAAAGAGATGCCAAGATACTTTGCATAAAGCACCATGATAACAATCAGAGGGTTATTTGGATTGATAAAACATAAACGCTTATCAGGATATAACATAAGCCAAACTTGGTCTGCAGGAGAAACTGCAGCGCAGAAAAACTGTTGTAAAAGAATATGGCTCATCACCACCAATGACGATATCAATGCAATACGGTTTTATCAGAAAAAGGGTTTCGACTTGAAAGCTGCTCATATCAATGCCATAGAGCACTCTCGCAAACTGAAGCCAACCATTCCGTTGATTGGGATGCATAACATTCCAATTAAGCATGAGCTGGAGTTTGAAATATTATTGGAACAAAACCGTGAAAGTTAATATCCGATTTCAGTTTACCTAAATTGTGCAACTGCTTGAGGTTTTGACTGACTGGTATTCACTTGTGTTATGTTATAGTTGCCGGTATTTATTAAACTTCTTATTGAATTCAATTTATTATGCAAATAAAATCAACTCCCTGCCAGACAACGTGGAAGAGTAAAGAAAGCAGTGTACGGAAGCATCAAAGTATTGATTCTCTGTGGTTATATGGATTTAGAGCATAAATACGGTGGTAATAATGTCAAGAGTTGAAAAACTGAAACTTGAAGGAGGCAAATATGCACATAGGAGATATAATTTTATTTGGCAGTTACGACTGGCGAGTACTTGACATAAAACTTAATGCTGCTTTGATTATCACCGAATGGATTATAGAGCAGCGTGCTTACCATGAAGTTTATAAGGATATAACATGGGCTGAATGTTCTTTAAGAAAATATCTTAACGACGAGTTCTATAACAAATTCAGCGCAGTTGATAAATCGAAAATAATTCCAGTATTGAATAAAAATCCTGACAATCAGTGGTATGGATCAAAAGGTGGTGCAGATACGCAAGACAACATATTCTTATTAAGCATTGAGGAAGCCGTGTGTCAATACTTCGGTGATAGCAGTTCAAAACTCTACAACCCGGGAAAAAATCAACGATATTGGTTTGAAAGAAAAGATGAAAACAACAGTAAGCGAACAGCAAGACTTGAAGGTAAAGAATGGCCTTGCTGGTGGTGGCTTCGTTCGCCAGGCCGCGTGAACATAAAAGCTGCATACATCCATGGTAACGGTGATATAGGTATTCAAGGCAACAATATATTGAAAGGCAACATCAGTGAGGGGTATTGCGCAGGCGGTGTTCGTCCCGCTTTGTGGCTGAAGATTCCTGGGAACCTGGAAGCTTGAGAGTGTAATGGATTGAAATAAAAAAGGAGTATTCAGTATGGAAGACAGGCAAATTAATAGCAAGCCATGGGATTCAAATGAGATAACCAGGCAGTACTTTGATTCATTATTGATTGAAATGAGGCATATCGACGCTGTTATACCCTCTACAAAGCTGGAATTGTATGGAGAGACATTTGATACTCCTGTTATGATGGCAGCTCTGTCGCATTTGAACAATGTACGCGAAAACGGTATGGTTGAGATGGCAAAGGGTGCACTTGCGGCGAATGCAGTAAACTGGGCAGGTATGGGTGACCAGGCTGAAATAGCTGCAATCACTGCTACCGGTGCTCGTACCATCAATATCATTAAACCATATGCCGATAACAACTATATCTTCAAAAGGATTGAGCATGCAGAACGCTGTGGAGTTGTGGCTGTGGGAATGGATGTAGATCATTCCTTTGGAGGAAACGGCAAATATGACATTGTTTTAGGTGAACAAATGACCCCTAAGACCCTGCCGGAAATAAGAGAATTTATAAAATCCACGAAGTTACCTTTCATAATAAAAGGTGTTCTTAGCGAGCAGGACGCATATAAAGCTTTAGAGGCCGGAGCGAAAGGTATTGTAGTTTCTCACCACCATGGAATTATGAATTATGCCATTCCTCCGCTGATGATACTGCCGAAGATTGCGAAGGTGATCAATCATCAAATCCCTATTTTTGTTGACTGTGGTGTTATGAGTGGAAGTGATGTGTTTAAAGCGCTTGCTTTGGGGGCTGATGCAGTATCTGCGGGCAGAGTGATGATGGAACCCTTAAAAATAAATGGTGCAGAGGGAGTAAAAAATCAAATCATTAAGATGACGGAAGAATTAGCTGGATTTATGGCAAGAACCTGTTCGCCAGATATAAGCCATATTGACCCATCAGTTATCTGGCAGCGGGACAGGGGGGACAGGTACCTTGTCCCAGTTTACTGAGACGAGGTACCTGTTCCCTCTGCCCCCGCTTCGAATGCAAAGGAGAGATATCTATGAGAATTGGCGGAGCAATAGAAAAACCATATAAAAATCCTGAACAATGGTACAAGTTAGTCAAAGAGCTGGGGTACAGGGCGGTTTTGACACCGATTGATTACCGCGCGAGCAAGGAGGAAAAGCAAGCTTACTTAAAGTGTGCTCAGGAGAATAATCTGGTCATCGGAGAAGTTGGTGCCTGGAAAAATCCTATCTCAATCGATGAGAATGAGCGAAAGGCAGCAATGGAGTTCTGCAAAAATCAGCTTGAGCTGGCAGATGAGCTGAGTGCAAATTGCTGTGTGAACATCACTGGAAGCAGGGGCGAAATATGGGACGGTTGTTACAGGGAGAATTATTCAAAAGACACATATACATTGATTATTGATTCAATCAGAGAGATTATTGATGCTGTAAAACCTTCTCGAACTTTCTATACGATAGAAACCATGCCCTGGATGATACCGGATTCACCGGACGATTACCTTCAGTTGATTCATGATGTAGACAGAAGGGCTTTTGGAGTTCATCTGGACTTTGTAAATATGATTAACTGCCCCAGGAGATATCTCTTCTGTGATGATTTCGTTGAGGAATGCTTTACTAAGCTTGGCCCACATATCAAGAGCATACACGGAAAAGATGTATCTATGGAAAATGCCTATACAACAGTAATTCGTGAAACCATGCCCGGAAAAGGGATCATAAATTACCAGAAGGTTGCCAGGCTATGTGAGTCCCTGGGGCCCGATACACCATTGTTTGTAGAACACTTGCCTGATTTTGAAAGCTATAAACAGGCTGCGGCTTATGTAAGAGAACAGGCCAGGCTGGCTGGTGTCAAAACAGACTGAGGTACCTGTCCCCTCTGTCCCATGTCCCACAAGGAGAAAAGATGTTTATCGTAAGAATGGATGATTTTTTCACGAGCCGCGCAGACGGCTATGACC
The DNA here is from genome assembly GCA_964450305.1 of uncultured Ruminiclostridium sp. Lineage (GTDB taxonomy): Bacteria > Bacillota > Clostridia > DSM-8532 > DSM-8532 > JAAYJG01. The sequence continues at coordinate 106,390 of CAYVFB010000001.1, read as the reverse complement.
AGCATATGCTGAACAATGTTGAGGGATGCAAAGACGGATATGTTAAAGGAGCTGAACTCATTCCCGAAGATGTTGAAGACCTTCTGGATTTAGGCTGCGGTACAGGATTGGAGCTTGATGAAATATTCAAGACAAGGCCATTCATTAGGGTTACCGGCATAGACCTGACACAGGCGATGCTTGACAAACTGAAGCAAAAACACCCTGACAAAAACTTAACCTTAATCCATGCCAGTTATTTTGATTATGATTTTGGCATTGAAAAGTATGATGCTGCCGTCTCTTTTCAAACAATGCACCATTTCTCACATGCAGATAAGCTCAAATTGTATTCCAGGATCCATGCAGCTCTAAAAACCGGTGGCCGATATATTGAGTGTGATTATATGGTGGAAAAGCAGAAGGATGAGGATTTTTACTTCAGTGAAAATGCAAGAATTCGAAAAGAGCAGGGGATTGCAGAGGGTGAGTTTTATCATTACGATACGCCCTGTACGATTGACAATCAAGTAAACATGTTATATAAAGCCGGATTCGAATTGGTTAACATGGTCTGGAGGGTAGCAAACACCACAATCATTGTAGCTAAAAAGTAAGGTTATGCTTCAATGAGAATTTTAAGATTTTCCAGGGAACCTGAGCCGCTATCGTACCCACTGATAAGCCCATATGAATATGATGAATTTGCCTGAGGAGATAATATGGACGACAGATCACTAAAGAAATCCAATGAAGCCATCAGGAAGAAGCAGGTGAAACAGCGAACTGCGGGCGAGAAGGAACTCATGAGGGCGCAATTGTTAGCTCAGGGTGTGATTATTTGCATTGTTATCGGGTTGTTTGCAGTCGCAGTTGTATATCGCACAAAGTATGCAATAGCCATTGAATCATATGCGCAGGATGATTCCATTGATAATAATTTATATGGAACTGATTCTGGCATGTTTACCAATGATGAACCAACAGAAGCAACCGCTGAGGCTGGAACCTTAGCAACATCCACTGAGGCGGCAACTATAGCAACAATTACTGCAACACCAACAGAGGAACCCAAAATCAATACAACCATAAAACTGTCATTCATTGGTGACTGTATGCTGGCAACCTATGGCGGCGAAGATTATGAAGGCTCACTGAACTGGTATGCCGATAACTATCCGACAACGTACTTCTTTGACGAGGTAAGAACCATCTTCGAGGCTGATGATTTCACCATTGCCAACTGTGAAAATGTATTTACAGACGAAGACCTTCCTCAGCGTGAAAAACCCTGGAAACGAGTATTCTGGTTCCGTTCCAAGAAGAAAAATGCCAGGATCTTTGCAGACAACAGCATTGAGGCGGTAACCATTGCTAATAACCATTTGTATGATTATAGCGACGAAGGGGCAGAAGACACCAGGGAAGCATTGAATGAAGCAGGCGTTCTTTGGGGAGAAGATGAAAACATCATTTACCTGGAAAAGGACGGATATCGGCTGGCTGTAATCTGCATTTCCACCTGTGGCATGAAGGGCGGCGGTGGAAACCTGGAAGAAGCACGATCCAAGCTTCAATATCTGAAGGAAGCGCAAGAGCATAGTGATTTTCAGATTGTATATTACCATGGTGGAACAGAAAAATCATACAAGATTGAAGACTGGTGCGTTGAGATGGCCAAGGAATATATTGACGAAGGAGCTGACCTCATTCTGGGTGCCCATCCGCATGTACTTCAGCCATTGGGAGAATATAACGGGGTAGATATCGCATACTCTCTTGGTAATTTCTGTTATGGTGGTCATAATGCCCCTAAGAATAGAACAATCATTTACCAGTACACAATCGAAGTTGTTGATGACGAAGTGGCCAGTAAGACTTATAACATAATCCCTTGCTACGTCTATACCCGCAGCACCAACAACTGGCAACCGGACATCATCGAAGATGAAGACCAGATCAACAGGGTATTGTCATTCATGAAAGCCGAGCGTTCGGATCCGGATTAGATCTATATTACGCGCTGCCCCGCTAAAACGTTTATACTTGGAGAGACAAATTATGATTTTTTACTTTTCAGGAACAGGAAATTCCCTTTATGCGGCAAGGACTATTGCAAGGGCACAAAATGAACAGCTAGTTTCCATTGCTAAGGAGTGCTATGACAAAACTTCATTTGAATATGAAGTCAGAGAGAACGAACTGCTGGGCTTTGTTTATCCTATCTATGCCTGGGCACCGCCAAAGCTTGTAATGGATTTCATATCCAATCTGGATATATCGGGCGAAAAACCCTATGTTTTTTCTGTAAGTGTTTGCGGCGATGAGGAAGGGAAATCCACCACTGTTTTTCAAAAAAGTCTGGCTAAAAGAGGGCTGAAGTTGGAAAGTGCATTTTCACTGGTGATGCCAAACAACTATATCGTAGGTTTTGACGCAGATCCAAAGGAGCTGGAACTAAAGAAGCTTCAGAATGCAGAACAAAGGTTACAGCATATCAATGAAGTTCTTGCTCAGAGAAAGCAAGGCATAATGGAGTTAAAGTCAGGTAAGCTTGGATGGGCTAAAACATATTTGACGAACCCCCTGTTCAATAAATTTGCGAGAAATCCCAGGTACTTTTACGCAACCGAACAATGCAACGGCTGCGGGCTTTGTGAACGTATTTGTCCGGTTCATACCATCACTGTGGAGCAAAGGCCTACCTGGGGCAAGCACTGCACCCAGTGTTTGGCGTGTATAAACCGTTGCCCTGTTCAGGCAATTCAGTTCACAAAAGCAACCGTCTCTAAGAGAAGGTATGTACACCCCGATCTCTGATACGATTATATTTTCTCTCAGGATAAAAACTTGTTAAGATTCAGTGTATGTTGGTAATATGGTTTTATAGCCATTGAAGCACACAACAATTGTTACAGCGTAAAGCGAACATTACATTTCAACAGGGTTTTGCCAAAACTACGGATTATTTAACACCAATTCATAGATAAGCATTCTTATCTGAATGGTCTGCTGGTTAGACAATGCTTTCTTATTCTTGGAAATAAGCAGTTTATTTTGAGAGGAGATTTGACATGTCTCATTTGAGGTGGAAAAATGCTAAAATTGGTCTTAAGTACAATATCGCATTATTGGTTACTATTTTACTGGTTATTATAGCCTCTACTTTTGTCACTATGTCGTTAAATAAAATCAGAAATACCATCAGTGAAGTGAAGACTACGTCAACCCGGGCTGTCGAACTGACTCAAATGAGTTCGATATTTTAGTCCAAGGAGCTTATCATTCTTGACTATATCAGCTTACCCCGAGAAAGGCTGATCAATGAATATAGGGCGTTACAGGATGAATTTAATGCACTTCAGGACAAACTGCAATCTGAACTGCTTATCGATGATGAATTCCATATGTTTGACATTATCATAAAAAACAATCAAAAAGTAGATGATACCTTCAACAACGAAATCATATCAAAATCTTCAGAGGAAGCGATTATGGCGGTTGTGAAGGTGTCCGGCCTGAGAGACCCCACTGAACTGACATTTGAACGCTTAAAAACCGAAGTGGATTTGGAAATGGAACGGGTTATAAGCTCAGCCAGCCAGGAGGTTCAGAATGCGATTCTTATCCTGATAATCTCAATTATTTCTGCGCTGGTGCTTGGGTTTGCTATTGTATTTATCATCAGCAGGAATATCAGCAGGAATCTTTATAAGGTTGTCAATGTGTTAAACCAGATATCTGACGGGAATCTGAACGTTGAAGAGACAAAATTTGACGGCAGGGACGAAGTTGCTCAATTATCCGGCTCAACTGATAAAACTCTGGTGCAGTTGAAGAGTATGATTCGTGGGATTAAGGAAGCTTCCGAAAAGGTTGAGTATGAAAGCACAGATATGAAAAGAGGTGTTACCGAAGGAGAAACCGGCATCGGAAACATTACGGATACAATGCTGCAAATGTCAGCAGGTGCTCAAGAGCAGGCCAGTTCTGCAACAGACATAGCCGGATCCATTTCAAGCCTTTCTGAATTGATTCAAACAGCCAATCAGAATCAGGATGACCTTCAGGTTTCTTCAGCAGATATTTTACAGGTTGTCGGGGACGGAACAAGGAAAATGGAGAACTCTGTTGATACAATGCAGCAAATTCATGAACTTTTCCAAAATGCGGTTCAAAAAGTAAGAGTGTTTGATGAAAGGCTGGATAATGTATCAGAGCTTATTCAAATTATCAACAATATTTCGAAACAGACCAATCTCTTGGCATTAAACGCAGCGATTGAAGCCGCCAGAGCGGGAGAAGCCGGCAAAGGCTTCGCAGTCGTATCTGATGAAATAAGAAAACTGTCCGAGCAGGTTGCCAAATCTGTTCGGGAAATCACTGAAATGGTCACAGGAATACAGGGGGAGTCCAAATTAATCGCACAATCGCTTGAGAGTGGGTATGTAAATGTTCGCGAGGGTACTGAAACTATTCAGATTACCAGAGATATTTTCAATCGTATCCAGTCTGAAATGGCTTCAATGGTTGAAAAAGTAAATCAGGTTTCAGCCGGCCTGGGGAAAATATCTCACAATGTGCAAAAAGTAAATATGGCCGGAGAGAATATTGCAGCCATTTCCGAAGAAAACTCTGCGGGAATAGAAGAAACGGTAGTCGCAATAAGCGTTCAGGGTGAGCTGATGAATACCATTGCCGATAAAGCCAATGTCCTTGCGCAATCCGCAGAGGAATTAAAGCAGATGACCGGTCGGTTCCAGATTTAAAAAGAGCTTATCACTGAATCTTGACTTGAACAGCCGCGTATACTATAATGATCCCACAACCGAATAAAAGCGATGACAGGAAATAGTAAGCATTTCGGATATTTCAGAGAGAAGGCGGCTGGTGAAAGCCCTTCATATACGCATGCTGAACCCATCTTTGAGCTGTGAACGAAACGCCCCGCCCGGGGTAGTGAAATTCACGGGGTTCTCCCATTACAGAGAGATGTACAAAACAGGTGGTTTTGTGCAGTGAGTGTGGAACTTACATTCCAAATTTAGGTGGTACCACGGACACGAATTGTTCGCCCTAAACTGATCATTTATCGGTTTAGGGCTTTTTATTTTTGAGAAATTGGAGAGGTGTTGAAAATGAAACTTGAGAAAATGGTAGGCAACCGATTTAAAGAAAAACCTTCTGATTGTGTCATTGACAGTCATATTCTGATGCTGCGCGGCGGATATATGAAACAGGTGGGCAACGGAATATTTTCATCCTATATGCCGCTGCGCAGAATTACCCGGAAAATTGAACAAATCATCCGTGAGGAGATGGATGCCATTGACGGCCAGGAGGTTCATTTCCCGGTGGTGCTTCCCGCATCGTTGTGGCAGGAATCCGGTAGATATGAAAGTGTTGGAGGCGAATTGGTTCGCTTGAAGGATCGAAACGAAAGCCCGCTCATTTTGGGAATGACCCACGAGGAAGCTGCTGTTCATCTGGTGCGGGAGTATGCAAACAGCTATGTGAAATATCCGTTCATGATCTATCAGATTCAAACCAAATTTCGTGATGAAGCGCGTCCCCGTGCCGGACTCATAAGGGTACGGGAATTCACGATGAAGGATGCTTATTCTTTCCATACCTCCCAGGAGGATCTGGAGCAGTATTATGACATCTGCTTTAAAGCCTACGAGCGGATTTTCGCCCGTGCCGGGATTCCGGACGTGATTTCAGTGGCATCTGATTCAGGCATGATGGGCGGTAAAATCTCACATGAGTTTATGCTGCTGACTCCTGTAGGCGAAGACACCATCGCTCTGTGCCATGAGTGTGGTTACCGGGCCAATATGGAAGCGGCGCAAAGCGTCGTTCATAATGAACGCGACGAGGTTTCAAGCCCGCTGCAGCTTGTGCATACACCGGGCATGCAGACCATCGAAGATGTCAGCCGGTTTTTGAAAACAACAACTGAAAAATGCTGCAAGGCGGTTATGTACCAAAAGAATGTGGATGACAGCTATATCGTGCTGTTTATCCGCGGTGATCTTGATGCCAATGAAACGAAGCTTACAAATTACCTGGGCTATGAGATACATCCAGCCGAAATTAAGGAAGGATGCGGGTTGACTCCCGGGTTTACCGGGCCATATCAACTTAAAGGGAATTTCACTGTGCTTTTTGATAAAAGCCTTGAAAACACCAATAATCTTTCCTGCGGCGCCAACAAAGCTGAGTATCACTATACCGGCTTGGATATTGCAAGGGATTTGGGTGCTGCTGAATACCACGATTTCGCTAAAATTACCCAAGGGGCAATATGCCCGGAATGCGGAAAACCTTCCATCACCATATCAAGAGGCATTGAGGTGGGGAATATATTCCAGCTTGGAACAAAGTATACCCAGTCTATGTCCATGCAATATCTGGATAGCGAGGGTGTCTCCCATTATCCCATTATGGGCTGTTACGGCATAGGGGTGGGAAGGCTTGCCGCTTCTGTATGTGAAGCGCATCATGATGAATACGGCCCCATCTGGCCTATGTCCATAGCGCCGTGGCAGGTGCATTTATGCGCGGTACGCTCCGACGACGCGGTGGTTAAGGAATATGCGGATAAGCTGTATGCACAGCTTCAGGAAAACGGAATTGAAGTGATTTATGACGACAGAACAGTAACCGCGGGTGTTATGTTCTCAGATGCAGATTTACTGGGTGTTCCGGTTCGGGTGATCGTCAGCCCCCGCAATATGAAGGAAAGCTGCTGCGAAATTTCTGCCAGGGACAAAAGCTTTTCCATAAAAGCACCGTTGAATGAAGCATATGATAAAATTACTCAGATCGTTCAGGATTTGTTGAAGAGATGACAGGCTTATAGTATCTTATAAGCAGGAAACAAAACAGCAAGCCGGTTGATTTACCGGCTTGCTGTATTTAGCTCGGAGAGTATTCTGGTAACTATCACAGACAAAAAGGGAATAGCACACAAAATGCGTGGTTGATCCAGACTAATGGTGGAATAACCGGATTCCGGTAAATACCATTGCCATGCTGTACTTGTTGCAGCATTCAATTACCAGGTCATCCCTGACCGAACCACCCGGCTGAACAATGTATTTCACGCCGCTTTTATAAGCTCTCTCAATATTATCGGAGAAGGGGAAGAACGCATCAGAACCCAGCGTTACGTTTTGCATTTTGTTCAGCCAGGCTCTTTTTGCTTCCCTGGTGAATACTTCAGGTTTCGTCTTGAAAAGCTTTTGCCACTGGCCTTCTTTGAGGACATCCTCATATTCCTCACCGATATACACATCAATGGTGTTGTCACGATCGGCCCTTCCAAGAGAATCGACAAACTGCAGCCCCAGCACCTGCGGAGACTGACGCAGGAACCAGTTGTCAGCCTTGCTTCCCGCAAGCCTTGTGCAATGAATTCTGGACTGCTGGCCGGCTCCGATGCCAATGGCCTGCCCATCCCGGACATAACAAACGGAGTTTGACTGCGTGTATTTTAAAGTGATCAATGCAATTTTCATATCGATGAAAGCACTGTCTGAAATATCCTTATTCTCGGTTACGATATTCGAAAGAAGACCACCATTGATATCCAAATCATTTCGGCCTTGTTCAAAGGTAATCCCAAACACCTGCTTTTTTTCAAGCGGATCCGGAATATAGCCGGGGTCGATTTGAATGATATTGTATTTGCCGTTTTTCTTTGACTTGAGGATCTCAAGGGCTTCATCGGTATACCCGGGGGCAATAATCCCGTCGGATACCTCCCGCTTAATCAGGTTTGCCGTGTCGACATCACAAACATCGGATAATGCGATAAAATCACCAAAGGAAGACATCCTGTCTGCACCTCTGGCTCTGGCGTAAGCACATGCCAGCGGAGACAGCTCACCAAGGTCATCCACCCAATAGATTTTGGATAGAACATTGGAAAGCGGGAGACCAACGGCAGCTCCGGCAGGCGATACATGCTTGAAGGATGTTGCTGCCGGCAGGCCTGTTGCTTCTTTTAGTTCCTTTACCAGCTGCCAGCCATTAAACGCATCCAGAAAATTGATATAACCCGGCTTGCCATTCAATACGGTAACGGGCAGCTCCCCGGCGTTGTCCATAAAGATTCTGGACGGTTTTTGATTGGGATTACAGCCATACTTTAATTCAATTTCGTTCATGTTGCACCTCTTTTCATGGACTTATCCGTTTTTATTTAAGATCTTCGTTTCATACTGACCCGACACAATATCGATAAACCGAACAAACAGCGATACCTTGTTTTCTTCATTCAGGCTGTTCCAGATCATATTGGTGAAAGCGTTAATGTCATCCGGGACTTCAACAGGTTTGGGCTCACCTTCAAAGCTTGGCAGCGGATCGCCGTCATGCATATAGGTGTGGATGAAATGCCCCTGCCCGGCGAGAGGTTTTTCATAGGCAAAGGTGAATCGGTTGCAGGCGGCGGGGTCACCATTGCTGCTTTTGAGAATGGACAGCGCATAGTTATAATTACCGTTATCAATATGCATAATGCCTGAAATGCGAGGGGTGTAGTTTGGGTTGTCGGGCTCAAATTTACGGCACCGCAAAGACTGCTCGAAAGTGAGCTGGGTATCCATACCCTCATAGATCGTATCTGTTTGGTCGCCATTGGTTACAATGATTTTGTTCCCCAGCACTTTTACCGGAGCATAGATGATCAGGCTTGGATCGATGAGCTTTGAAGGGTCGAATGCCTGCGTGCGGATTCCTTCTCCGTCTTCAACAAAAATCCTGTTTCTGCTATTTGTGCTTCTTCCCATGATGAAGTAAGCAGCTACAGCCTTGCTGCCGTCTTTGGACCTGCCAAGGACGATCCCCCTGCCCGGATATGTATTGGTTCTGAGTTCCTGTTCAAGTGACAGCATCTTCATCTCTGAGTACCTCCTGAAAAACCATCCTGAAATAGAAAACGCCTGAACAAACCTTTTCGTTTGCCCAGACGGTCGGCTTCAATACACTTATGCTCCCTGCAGGTGACCCTGCCACATCTGTCATCCAGATGCTTTCCGTCAGTTGCACAGCCTTCAAAAATAATATATACGATTGGCTGAAAAGTTTCAAGCCTTTTTTAGCATGATACAAGGTGACAGTTCTTCCGTTCCTTGAAGAGCATAGAACAACCGTCCTCTTTGCTGCATGTGTTACCTACAGGTAGTAATGGCCAGCCGCTTCGGGCTGGTACAGGATTTTTAGAATTTGAATCTTTGTTACGCCGGAGGGAACCTCCCATTGAACCGTATCTCCCTCGCGATAACCTAAAATAGCCATCCCGATAGGGGAGAATACGGATAACTTTTGCTCCGACCAATCGGCATCATCCGGATAAACCAGCGAAACCTCGGCATCATCACCGTTCAGACACAGTAACACACGGGAATTCATGGTGACGATATCCTTTGGTAGTTTCTCCGGTGTTACTACGGTCGCCCTTTTTATTTCGTTCTCAAGATCTGAAATGGCTTTTTCCGTAATGCCATCATCAAAAAACATGTCTTTAAGAAGCGCTTGTAATCTCTCTTTGTCAACTTCAGTCATGTATATCATCTCAAATACACTGACCCTTTCTTTGATAGACTTTCTTCATATACTGTTCAGTTTCGTCCTGTAACCATAGAACCAAAGTGTGTGCATTTTCCCAAGTCACTTCAGAACGTAAAAAACAAAAGGCTCTGTTTACTTCCCACTTTTGTAATCATTCACGCGTTGTCGTAACCATTCAAGCCTTTCATAGAACTATGACAGTCCTTTCCATGGGTTTATTATATACGACTGGAAGCAAATTGTCAATTTGCTATGAATCGGGTAACATATCTGTTAACCTGTGGAATGCTGATATTAAGCGTCAGTTATCCTCTGCATCTCATCCATACAGCCAAAAAGCCTGCCATGCTGAAGCATCGGTATAGAGTGTATGGAACACTGCCAGATTGTATATAGAATGGCGGAACACAAAAAGAAACCTTCATATGCGTTTTTTCTGCGTGCACGAAATCCTCTGGTTGACAATGAAGAATGACGTTGCTACAATAGGAATGTGCAGGTCGTATCAAAAGCTGAAAATACATATATTTGTGGATCGTTGCAGCTTGTCTGCCGGGCATTGCACTTGTCCGGCGCAAATAGAGCGATTAACCGGATATATAGATGATACCGATTTGAAACTGAAAGATAACTGAAAAAAGAAGCTGATTGCAACTTTTGCTCTCTCGTCTTTCAAATTTCTCACCTGCAGGGCAGGAATCCCAATTGTCATTCTACCCTCGATTTCGAGGCATAAGTAATATGGAGGTTTTGTTATGAGCAACACATCTTATAATCCGTACGCAATCGCGCAGCAACAATTTGATTCCGTAGCTGCGAAAATCGGTCTGGATAGCGCGACCTGTGAATTGCTGCGCCAGCCGATGCGCGAATATCATTTTTTAATTCCGGTCAAAATGGATGACGGAAGCGTAAAGATTTTCAATGGCTACCGCATTCAGCACAATGATGCCAGGGGTCCGGCAAAGGGCGGAATCCGTTTCCACCCACAGGAAACGATTGACACCATTCGCGCACTGTCCATGTGGATGACATGGAAGTGCTCCGTCGTAGACATCCCATTGGGCGGCGGTAAAGGCGGAATCATCTGCGATCCCAGAAACCTTTCTGAAAGGGAACAGGAACAGCTTTGCCGGGGTTATGTCAGACAAATGGCCAGAAATGTAGGGCCGGTTCAGGATGTACCTGCACCCGATGTCATGACGAATGCAAAGCATATGCTCTGGATGCTCGACGAATATGAAACCATTCATGGCGGCAAATATCCGGGCTTTATCACCGGTAAACCGGTTGGAATGGGCGGTTCCCTTGGCAGAACAGAAGCAACCGGCTTTGGCGTAATCTATGTGCTGCGCGAAGCTTTGAAAAAATTGGGGATTGCGCTGGATAAAACCACAGCGAGCTTCCAGGGCTTTGGAAACGTGTCCCAGTATGCGGTAAGACTTTATCAGCAATTGGGCGGAAACGTTTTAGCCATTTCCTGCTATGATGCAATAGACAAGAAGGCCTATACCTTCCGTAAAAAGGACGGTTTTAATCTTGATGCACTCACCCGGATTACCGACTCCTATGGAACCATTGATAAGGATAAGGCAAAGGAATTGGGTTGTGACATTCTTCCCGGGGAAGAATGGATTGAGCAGGATGTTGATATCCTGGTTCCTGCGGCGCTTGAAAACCAGATCACTGCTGCGAATGTCAATAACATCAGCAAGCAGGTGAAGGTGATTTTGGAAGCAGCCAATGGACCAACCACGCCGGACGCAGACAAAGTCATCGAAGAGCGCGGTATTTTCCTGATCCCCGACTTCCTGACCAATGCCGGTGGAGTGACCTGCAGCTATTTTGAACAGGTTCAATGCAACCAGAATTACTTCTGGGGTAAGGATGAAGTGCTGCAAAAGCTGGATTCAAAAATGACATCAGCATTCAATGCTGTATATGAGCTTGCCTGCGATAAGAGCCTGCGCATGAGAGATGCCGCATATGTCATCGCGATCAACCGTGTTGCACAGTCTGTGAAAGGCCGCGGTTGGGTGTAAGCTCCAAAGAGCATTTAAATGAAAACAAAGCAGGTGCTCGGATAGTTCACTGAGTAACCTGATAGAGCGGGAAAAGGAAATGAATTGCCTGTCAGGGATGGTCGAGGAGATCATCTCTGTCAGGCATATTTCATTTTTGGAGATTTTTTCAGCGATTATATAGGTTTCCTGTCAAAAGTGAAATTCCCCGATCTGTACTGCGATCAAATCATATTCATTTACGGCAGCTACCAGATTGATAGCTTCATTTCCTCCTTGCGTTATAAATGGAGAACCCGGTAAAGAATAGGTATAAAACAAATTCGGCCTATAAAACCCCTTCATCAGATGTTATGATGATGGTAAAGGGGGAGTGATGTTATGGCGATCTATTTTAGGAATTATAACGCGCAGGCGGGTATTACCGAAGACTATTACAAGGTCAGGAAGTTTTTTATCAAACTGGGATATGCTGAGTTTACCTATGTGCGGTGGGACTGGATGATCACCCATCTCGGGCTTGACAAATCTGCCGTCGGCAGAATCGGTTTATGGGAAGACCACGGCGAAGTTGTTGGCGTGGCTACCTATGATACCGTGATCGGTGACTGCTATTGTTTGGCATTGCCCCAGTATGCGTTCTTAAAAAAGGAAATGCTGCTGTATGCGAAAAAGAACCTGGCGAAAGAGGGTAAATCTACTGTCATTATCTCCGACCAGGATTTATTCTTCCAGGCTGTTGCAGCTGGCTTGGGTTATGTTGCTACGCCAAACAGAGAATATGATGCGGCCTTTCATCTGGATGAAACTTCTACAGACTATGAACTGCCGGAAGGCTTCCATATTACCACAATGAAGCAGACCTATGATCTGTATCAATACCTTCGCGTGTTGTGGAAGGGTTTTAACCATGAGCTGAATGGCGAGGGACCATTCCAGTTTACAAAGGAGAAGGAAGAAGCAGCCCATAATGAGATGATTCGGCCCAATGTGGATCTGAACCTGAAGGTAGCGGTGGTTGCCCCGGATGGCAATTTTGTTTCCTACTGCGGCATGTGGTATGATCCCAGGGCTGGTTTTGCTGTAATAGAACCGGTAGCGACAGACCCTGATTACCGTAAAAAAGGAATGGGCAAGGCAGCTGTCCTCGAAGGCATCCGCAGGGTCGGCGAGCTGGGTGCAAAAGTGGCTTACGTAGGATCTGCACAACAATTCTATTACAGTATCGGGCTGCGTCCTTTTGCCTCATCGTCCATATGGCTTAAAAAGTAAAACCAAGCTTGATCAGCGATTGTAAGAATTAAACCGACAAAAGAGCTGGAGTGAAACACTCCAGCTTTTTTAGTTATGGATTAGTGGTGTGGAAATGCAACATAACATGAGGTAACGGAATGCTTAAATATATAAAAAGTATGCCTAAGCATCATGTCTGGAATTTCTTTAAGGCGTCAAAAAAACGGTAATAACAACTGTAACTCTGTTGGTATCTTAAAAACAACAGGTTCATCTATAAAATGATCCATTCCACTTGTTTTTGCATGGGGAAATGTGTCGAAAAATTAACCAAATCTCAGAACCATTGCAGATGCTGTGTTTGGTCAATATGCACAAAAAAACTTGAACTTTTCCGATTGACACTAGATGTTGTATTATGATAGTATGGTTGCATCAAGATGTAGAGAACGATTGGGAGGCACTCATGATGCTGGAGAAGATACGAAAGAGGGATGGAAGCGTAGAAAAATTCACTCCCGAAAAAATCAGTTCAGCAATCTTTAAGGCCGCAGTCGCCTGCGGAGGGAAAGATTTCAGCACTGCACAAAAGCTAACCGACGAAGTTATCAGGCTTGCAAATGAAAAATTTTCAGATCAGATACCCGATGTAGAGCAAATCCAGGACCTTGTTGAGTACGTCCTCATCGAAAACGGACATGCCCAAACAGCAAAAGCGTACATATTATACCGGGAAAAAAGAAAAGACGCCAGGGAAATTAATGCGTTAATTGGGGCCACCATCAACATGTTCACCGATTATCTGGGTGAGAATGACTGGCAGATCAAAGAAAACGCCAACACCCAGAAAAGCGTTAATGGCTTGAACAATTATGTCCGTGAAGCCTTCACCAAAAAGTACTGGCTGTATGAGGTTTATCCCGATGAAGTTCGCAAAGCGCATGAAAACGGAGACTGCCATATTCACGATCTCGGTTTCTTCGGGCCTTATTGCGCTGGCTGGGACATCCGCCAGGTTTTAACGGATGGTTTCGGCGGTGTTCCCGGAAAGGTTGAAAGCAAGCCGCCAAAGCATTTAAGAAGCCTTCTGGGGCAGCTGGTCAATTATACCTTCAGCACCCAGGGTGAAACAGCAGGGGCGCAGGCATGGTCTTCCTTCGACACCTATTGCGCACCGTTCATCCGCTACGACAACATGACCTACCATCAGGTGAAGCAATGCATCCAGGAGTTCATTTTTAACATCAATGTTCCTACCAGGGTTGGTTTCCAATGCCCCTTTTCCAACCTGACCTTTGACATAAAGGTACCGAAAACACTCAAGGACGAGCCCGTGATATCCGGCGGGCAATTCACCAATGATAAATACGGCGATTTTCAGCAGGAGATGGATCTTTTCAACCAGGCCTTCTGCGAGGTCATGCTCGAAGGAGATGCCAAGGGCAGGGTCTTTACATTCCCCATCCCCACCATCAACATCACCCGTGATTTTGATTGGGAAAGCCCTGCGGTGGAAGCATTCATGAAAATAACCGGCAAATACGGCATTCCTTATTTCGCAAATTATGTGAATTCCGATTTGTCTCCTGAAGATGCCGTATCCATGTGTTGCCGACTGCGCCTGGATGTTGGACAGCTGCGCAAGCGTGGCGGAGGTCTTTTCGGCAGCAACCCCCTCACCGGATCCATTGGAGTGTATACCATTAATCTTCCTCGAATTGGATATTTAAGCAAAACAAAGGATGAATTCAAAAAAAGGCTCTGTCACATGGCCAATATTGGCAAAACCTCCCTTGAAATCAAAAGAAAAATTATCGAGCAACAATCAGAAAAGGGGCTATATCCTTATACCACCCATCTGCTGCGCCATGTCAAGGAAAGGACAGGCCAGTACTGGTACAATCATTTCAACACCATCGGTATTGTGGGCATGAATGAAGCGCTGGTCAACTTCATGGGAAAAGACATCACCACCAGTGAAGGACAGGCCTTTGCCGTTGAAATCATGCATTACCTCAGGGAAATCATGGTGGGGTTCCAGAAGGAAACCGGCAATTTCTACAACCTGGAAGCCACTCCTGCCGAAGGCGCTTCCTACCGCCTGGCCCGCATGGATAAGGCAAAGTATCCCGATATTTACACAGCAGGGGAAGATGTACCCTATTATACGAACTCAACGCAGCTGCCTGTCGGCTTCACCGACGACATTTTTGAGATGATGGAACTGCAGGACGAGCTTCAGTCCCTGTATACCGGCGGTACGGTTCAGCATCTGTACCTGGGGGAAAGCATACAGGAAACCGAGGTTTGCCGCAACATCATCAAGCGCTGCTTTGAAAACTATAAAATGCCCTACATATCCATCACGCCTACTTTCTCAGTGTGCAACAACCACGGCTACATCAGCGGTGAGCATTTTACATGCCCCCAATGCGGCGGGGAAACCGAGGTATGGTCCAGGGTTACCGGTTATTTACGGCCTGTGTCCAATTTCCATAAGGGGAAAAAGGAAGAATACTTCAATCGCCGCAAGTTTGTCATTAAGGATAAGGTTTCGTAAGCTACAAAAGAAGTGTATGGAGGCGCTGAAGATGAAAATCGCCGGTATTGTCAGGCAATCCCTGGTGGATTATCCGGGTAAGATTGCTGCCGCTGTGTTTACCCAGGGCTGCAATATGAACTGTATATTCTGCCATAACCGTTGTCTTGTGGGGCAGCGTGGAAATGATCCATACCAGAAGGAAGAGGAAGTTCTTTCATTTTTACAAAGAAGAAGAAAATTCCTCGACGGCGTTGTGGTAACGGGGGGTGAACCTACCCTCCAGCCCGATTTGGAAGGCTTCATCGAAAAGGTTAAGGATATGGGGTTTCTGGTCAAGCTGGATACAAATGGGACCCGGCCTGCGGTCATTAAGAAGCTGTTTGAAAAAAACCTGGTGGACTATGTCGCCATGGATGTTAAAGCCCCAATGAAGAAATACCGTGAAATCTGCCGATCGGAAATTGACGAGCAAGCCCTGCTCGAAAGCATGACCCTGCTGCGGGAAGGCGATGTGGACTACGAATTCAGAACTACCTTCTGCCCCCAGCTGGATGATTCCGACATCCGCGAAATCGGAGAGATGATCGCAGGTTCAAAAAAATACGTTTTGCAGCAATACCGTGAAACTGATGCCATAAAAGGCGGGTATACCGGGAAAGCGGCAGTTCAGTTTCACGACGAACCCAACCGCCAGATGCGCAATTATGTATCTTCTTTTCAGGTTCGGGGTGAAATTGGAATCCATGCCATACCGCTGTAAGACAGGGCCTGCCATTCAGTTGGTTGACAAGACTCAGCGCAAAATTGCGTGGCCGTGAAAAGATTTCCGGGAAAAAGCGACGGAAAAAGCCTGAAGGCATAGGTACAATGAACCGGATAAAAAAGGACAACCCAAAGGGTTGTCCTTTTTCATGGGACAGAGGGAATGGGACCTGTCCCCTCTGTCCCTTTCAGCGAACTGCTGAAATTGCCGATACATATACGGGGTTACAATCACCTCAGGCTATGGTATAATAGTACATAATATTGTTACATTATTATACAGTCCGTTTCTCATTGAAGAAGCGGGGGGAGAGAGAATGTATCAGGAAATTATATTGGAAAACAATTTAACCCTGGTTTATGAAAAACTGCCGTATGTGCGTTCGGTTTCCTTCGGCCTTTGGGTGGGGACGGGTTCCCGGTATGAAACCCCGGAGCTGAACGGCATTTCTCATTTTATTGAGCACATGCTGTTTAAAGGCACCGAAACAAAAACTGCGAAGGATATCGCCATGGCCATCGACAATGTTGGTGGGCAAATCAATGCATTTACCGGAAAGGAATGCACATGCATCTACACGAAAACACTGGATGAAGACCTGGAACTGGCTATTGATACGGTTTCTGACATGCTGTTTCATTCGCGGTATGACAAATCTCATATCGATACCGAGAAAAAGGTTGTCATGGAAGAGATCAGCATGTACGAAGATTATCCTGAAGAAATGGTACATGATATGCTCACAGAAGAGGTATGGAGCGGAAACTCCCTTGGATATCCAATTCTTGGCAGCTATCAGTCGGTTTCAGCTATTACGCGGGACGATATCCTGGAATACATGCGGTCATTTTATGTCCCGGAGAACAGTGTCATTTCCGTAGCGGGGAATTTCGATGAACAAAAGCTTGTGGAGATGGTAAGAAAATACTTTGGAGGCTGGAAGTCCCACGATTTTTGTAAAGTGGTCGCCCGAAAGCCATGGTTCAACAGAAGCCTCAAGGTGAAGCGGAAGGATACCGAGCAGGTTCACATATGCCTTGGCTTCAGGGGTGTAAAGCATGGCGAGGAAAGCATGTATTCGCTTTTAACCCTGAACAATATATTGGGCGGCGGAATGAGCTCACGCTTGTTTCAAAAGGTTCGCGAGGAGCTGGGGCTGGCCTATTCCATCTATTCCTACCCCACATCCTACCGGGATGCAGGCATGTTCACAATATATGCCGCATCCAGCCCCCAGCAGTACACAGAAGTGATACGACATATCCAAAATGAAATTGAAACTCTTACCTGTGAAGCCCTGACCGTCAGTGATGTGGAAAAGGCGAAAAACCAGCTGAAGGGAAGCTTCATTCTGGGTCTGGACAGCACCAGCAGCCGAATGAACAGTATGGGCAAATCACAGCTGATGATGGGGCGGATCCGCACGCCGGACGAGATTCTGGAAAGCATCAGCAGGGTCTCGCTCGAGTCAATCGAACAAGTGATAAGATATGTTTTCAGAACAGAGCAAATGGGGTTATCTGCCATCGGAGATATCGACTTTGCTCCGGACCTGCTGGACACTATAGCGTTTTAACATGGACGCTTGTTGTGGTCTCCATGATGAATTCTATTCTCTGTGTTCAGCAGGGAATGAATCAATATGATTGAAGTAATGATTGTATTGCAAAAGAATCATGAGGAGCTTTTTCGCCTGGTTTTTCAGAAGAAACCTGAAACCTGAATCCCATGACCCTTCTGATCCATTCTTCATTTGAAATTTCATCAAAACAAGCACTGGAACCCCCTGCCCGTCATACGATGGATTATATGCGAAGAAGACTGCAAACGGGAAATCGATTGATGCGGGGGGTATATGAATGCAAAAACCAAAGTACCTTGTCATAGGCGGAGATATGCGCAGTTTATATCTTGCCGAATTACTGAAAAAGGAATATCACAGGGTTGAGATATATGGCTTTGATAAAAAGCTTTCCAACAATAAAAATGCCAGTCTGACGCAAATGGTCACCATTGCGGATACCATCATCTGCGGCATTCCTCTGGCCGCAGCGGGGGGCCTTGTCAACATGCCCTTATCTGAGGAATCACTTCCGGTTCATACTCTTGTTGAGATGATGCCCGAAAGTAAGTTTTTTGTTGCTGGTAAAATTGAAAAGGAAGTCAGAGAAAGCCTCACCAAAAAAGGGGTTCGGTATCTCGATCTGCTGGATCGGGAAGAAATGGCCGTTCTGAACGCAATCCCCGCGGCGGAAGGGGCCGTGGAACTGATCATCGGTGCAATCCCAAGAACCATTCACAACAGTAAGATTCTAATCCTGGGCTATGGCAGGCTCGGCAAGGTACTGTCGAAAATACTTTCAGGTTTCGGAGCGGATGTCTGGGTTGAAGCGAGAAACTATTCGGATTTAAGCTGGATCGAGGCCAATGGCTACAAGCCTGTACACCTGAATGATCTGGAACGTTACGTTACAGAGATGAACGTGATTGTCAATACAGTCCCCCATATGATGATAACAGCGGACATCCTGAACAAGATCCATTTGGACTGCTATTTGCTGGATTTGGCTTCGAACCCCGGAGGAATTGACTTTGAGCACGCAGCGAAATTGGGTTTAAAGACTGAATGGGCTCTCAGTCTGCCGGGGAGGGTGGCCCCGATGACAGCGGCTGAAATCATCAAAAAAACCATTGACAATGTGATGCTGGAAGGGGGAGGGAAAAAGTGATCGCAGCCGGGAAAAAGATTGGCTTTGGTTTGACGGGTTCCTTTTGCACGCTGGAGAAATCACTGGCTCAAATGGAAGAACTGGCGTTGCTTGGAGCGGACATATATCCCTTTATGACCGGTATCGTGGAAGTGAGCGACACCCGGTTTGGGAAGGCTGAGTACTTCAGGAGCAGGGTTGAGCAGATAACCGGGAAAAAATGTGTTACCACTATTGTAGATGCCGAGCCTGTGGGCCCCAAAAACTTTCTCGATATGATGGTTGTGCTGCCATGTACGGGAAACACGCTGGCAAAGCTGGCCAATGGCATTACCGATACCTCGGTGACAATGGCTGTGAAGGCCCATCTTCGAAACAACAAGCCGGTTCTGCTGGGTATCGCTACGAATGACGGCTTGAGTGCCAATGGTAAGAATATCGGGTTACTGCATAACACCAATAACGTTTATTTTGTCCCGTATGGACAGGACGATCCCCATAAGAAGACGAATTCCCTGATCTGTTTGATGGATCTGTTTCTTCCTGCGCTTGAGGCAGCTTTGGAAGGAGTTCAGCTGCAGCCTGTACTTAGGATGCATTTAATGTAAAGGTAAGGTTTGACGATGCGAACCCATTTGCTTGAATATGTTTTCCAGTTCGAAATTACAAAGAAACAGCATCGTCAAAGTCCCAAGCCCCCACCCATCGGTGGGGGTTCTTTTGTTCATTCAATCTGTCAATACCGTAATCTTTCCACTTGTGAGTTGGTCAGGGGTGTGATACTCTAAGTGCAGGAAAACACGGCAAGCCACACAGGCTTTGAAAACCGGAGGTTTTTGTGAGTTCCCGGAATGAGTCTGCTCCCATGTGGGTTTCTATCCCTATGAGGGATAACCGAATAAAGGCAATCTTTACAACACGCTGCGGCGGTGTCAGCAGTTTCCCGTTTGACACCCTGAATTTAAGCTTTCAGCGGGCGGACAACCCGGAGCATGTCATGGAAAACTACCGCCGTTTATCACAGGGTCTGGAGATCCCCATGGAACGAATGGTTCTGTCCAGACAGGTCCATGGCTCAACGGTGACGGTTGTTGACAAAAGCCATTGCGGCATGGGGTTGATCAGACTCAGCAGCTATGGTGATACCGATGGCCTTGTTACCTGTGAACGCGGGGTTGCACTGGTCACATTTTATGCCGATTGTACGCCGGTGTATCTGTACGATCCGGTTTCATGCGCAATCGGCCTTGTACACTCCGGCTGGCGCAGCACATTGCAGCATATTTCAGCAAAAGCTGTCCAAAAAATGAAGGAAGCCTTTGGCTGCAGACCGGAAAACATGGTAGCCGCTTTGGGTCCTCATATCCGCCAATGCTGTTTTGAGGTGGGAGAAGATGTATACCGGCAATTTGCAAAGGCTTTTCCGGATATGCGGGACTGTATGGTGGCCCGTAAAGATAAGTGGCATATCAACTTAAGCGGGATAATTACGCGCACGTTGGTACGTGAAGGTTTGGCTTGGAGTAATATCAACGATGTCAACCGGTGTACGATGTGTGAAAAGGAGCTTTTTTTCTCCCACAGGGGTGGAAAAGGCAATAGTGGAACCGGAGCAGCGCTGCTGATGATAAACTGAACAGGCGCGATCCGAATCCGGTGAACGAGGAGAATATGTACAGATACATCAGGCCAATTGCAGGGATCATCATCCTATATGTTTTTTTTGTTGCAGCGGGTTGTAGAGCCCGGGAAACCTCCAACGCTCAGACTCCGATCATAACACCGTCCATCGACAGGCTGATGAAGCAAATCGACAGCGGCCCGGTGCAGGGTGGAACGCTTGCGCTTCCTGTCACGGCTGTGGATACCCTGAACCCTTATAAAACCACGGACAGGTATTTGAACTATATGAACTGCCTGGTTTTTGAATCACTTTTTGTGCAGACAGGGGAGGACAGAGTGAAGCCATGGCTGGTTTCAAGCTGGGAAAGCAGCGAGTATACCGTCTGGAAATTTTCTGTGAACAGAGGAGTCAGCTTTCACAATGGCTCGTCCTTATCGGCCTATGACGTGAAATATTCGCTGGAATTACTTCAGAATTCGAGCAATCCTTTCCACAACAAAGACATCTGTGATAATTTCCTGCAGATAAATGTGGTCGATAGCTATCAGATTGAGATTACTTTAAAAGTGCCGGATCCTTCTTTCACCAGTAAGCTTACCTTTCCCATTCTCAGTCGATGGACGGAGGACTTTGATAGCACAGCTTTAGCCGGGACCGGCCCGTATCAATATGATGCGAAGACGGAAAAGCAGGTCACCTTGAAGCGGTTTGACAATTGGTGGACAAAGCAGCCTGCGAACCTGGATACCGTTGTTTTCAAGGTATACACAGAAACACAAATGCATGATGCCTTCCAAAACAATGAGACCGATGCGGCTTTTGTAAGAAATGTTGATTTTACAAAGTACCAGCATCGCACCGACATCGGTTACCAGGTTTTTCCCGATAATCAGGGCAACTTCATCTATGTGAACCCAAATGGTTTGTTTGGACAGGCCAACCGGCAGGATGCCCTGTTCCGGTACGTTACTTCCAGGCTGAATGAGATGAACCTTGGTCAGGTTCAGTACTTTGATGAATACAGTGAAAGCCCCCTGGATGTGGATGGTTTCAGGCAGGCATTGGTAGAGACAGGATTAAACTGGAATGAAACACAAAAACTTTTTACCTGGAGGGGAAGCCCTTTGGGCACGATTTCGATCATCGTCCCGAAACAGGATATACAAAAGCTGCATACGGCCAATTTCCTTGTCAATATTCTTCAGGATGCGGGAATAAAGGCGCAAATACACCAGAGCGTAAACGCCGCGGAGGTGAATCGGCTTATCCGCAATGGCGGGTATGACTTGTCCCCGGTGACCGGAGAGATGAAGCCATGGGAGAACCTGGACGATACGCTGCAGCGGCTGCAGGCAGAGCTTGGCTACGAGAAGAAAAATTCCTACATCCTGCCTCTGTACCGTAATCAGCAGGCAATGCTATACAAAAACAATATCCGCGGAGATAAGAACGCTTTTTTCTGGAACCCTTATCAGGGCATTGAAACCTGGTATTTGCCCGTAATGGTTGAAAGCAGTCTGGATGATACATGATGGATATACATATTTCAGGGGACACGATAAAGTTGACCCCGATGAAAAAAGAAGATCTTTCGATGATTAACCTGTGGTATCATCAGATCGATTCATATGGTTATGCAACAGCCGGAAAAAACCCGGAAGAGGTATTGGCGGGGCTGAACAACGAGAATACCGGGTTTGTTCTAGGCATTTATCCCGCAGGGACAGAAAGCTGCATCGGGCTGATTGCCGGTGAAATCAAAAGCATTCGGGAGCCTGTTCTGTGGGTGCGTACCTTTCTGATCGATGCCCACTGGCAGCGCATGCATTACGGCTCCACAGCATTTCAACTGCTTTCTGAATACATTACCCGGAATTTTCACATCAAAAGGTTTTTTGTATCAGTAGCCATAAAGAACCGTGTGGGTGCGGCTTTCTGGAAAAGCCTCGGGTTTCGCTGCATCAAGCTGTTTTATGGAACGTCAGGGCACAGCAGCTCGGCATATATCTTTGAAAAGGTTATACAACTGCAGCAGCCAACTCAATAAGTACAGAAAATATACATCATGGGGTGCTTATCTGATCTTTGCGCCGCTTATTCTGCAAACAGGGTATGAAAGCTGGAGGTTCGGGCATGATGAAAAGGCCCGTGCTACACGCCGCAGTTGCATTTGGAACGGGTATTCTTGCTGCCTGGTATATCCGGCAGGTCTTCTTTTTCATGATTATTTTTTTGCTTGCGATGCTCCTGTTCGCCTATGGCCTTTGGAAAAAGCTGCGGTGGAGACAACAGCTTTTACTGTGGGCGCTGTGTTTTTTCTGCGGTTATGTGAATTATGCCTTTCAGTATACCGTGCTGCGGAAACCTGTTGAAACATACCAGGGTTGTGAAATAACAGTTTTGGGCTATGTCAGCAGTGACTGTACCCTTACGGACGGGAAAGCAGGTTTCAGCTTTTTTGCGGAAGAGATACAGCTGCAGGGCAAATCGGAGAATTTCTCCCGTACAATCCGGATGGATGTTTATCGCGTTTGTGAAACTCATGACTTTTCGCCGGGAGTCCGCCTTGCTATTTCAGGTGTGTTGGAAAAACCATCCGGTGCCAGAAACCCAGGTGGGTTTAATTACGAAAGCCTGCTGCAAGCCCGAAAAACACCCGCTCGCATGGCTGTCAAAGCGGATGCGATCCTTTTCAGCGGGGAGAATAAAGACCTTCCGCTGCTGCGTTTTGGGCTGGGAATCCGGCAGGTTATTTTAGAACAACTTGATATAAACCTGTCCGATGAAAAAGCCGCCCTGATGGCAGCCATGCTGACAGGATACAAAGAAGACCTGACCGACAGCATGGAAAATGCTTTCAGTATCGCGGGGCTTACCCATATCATGGCGGTTTCAGGGGCTAATCTTGCTTTTTTATTGCTTCCGCTGCTGTGGCTGTTTAGAATGCTGGGGTTGAATCGCAAAGCCGCAGCAGTGGTTACGGTTCCCTTTCTGTTTTTCTTTGTTCTGGTGACCGGCATGGAGGCCTCCGCGTTAAGGGCTTGTATCATGGCTTGTGTCCTGATGGCGGGAAAGGCACTGGACAGAAAACCAGATCTGCTCAATTCTCTTGGAATTGCCTCACTGCTGTTGCTGGTTGTCAACCCGTTCCTATTGTTTGATACGGGTTTTATCTTATCCTTTGGCGCCACTGCGGGGTTAGCTTTGCTTTATGGGAGGATCCGCGGGGTCATACCCGAATGGGTTCCAAAAATCATCCGGGAAACAGTTTCCGCGACTATCGCCGCACAAGCGGGTATTCTACCGCTTTTGATCCTGTTTTTCAGCAGGATATCCCTGATCTCCCTGTTATCAAACCTCCTTGTGGTTCCCCTGACAGGAATGGCAACCGTGTTGGGGATGGTCTGCGTGATATTGGGCAGTCTTCATCCCTTCCCGGGGCAAGTCATCGGATATATGCTCCAAAGCCTTTTGCATGTCATTCTGTTCATTACCGATTTTTGTGCTTCGATCCCCTGGGCACAGGTGCATATGCGGCATTGGAGATTGCCGGCGATCCTTTCCTGGTATGCTGTTTTAATTCCGACGGGGGCGTATGGCCTGCCTTTCTTTATCCGACATAAAACAAAGCTTGTCGCGGGCGCTTTCCTGGCAGGTGTTTGCATTCTTCTTTCAGGCCTGATGCCAGGAAGGCTGAAGGTAACCTTCATTGACGTGGGGCAGGGAGACAGCGCTTTGATACAGACTGCTTCGGGCAGGAATTACCTGGTGGACGGAGGGGGAACCATTCAGGAATCCGAAACGGGTTATATCGGGGAGCGGATCCTTCTGCCACTTTTCATGCATGAAGGGGTTACCAGCCTGGAGCAGGTATTTATCACCCATGCCCATACCGATCATATGGCTGGTGTTTTAACCCTTTTGCAATCCTTCCCCGTTAAATCAGTAGGGCTGCCCGACTATTCCGGAGCGAATCAGGATTTTGAGGCTCTGATAAAAATTTGCTTTGAAAAAGGAATTGAATTGAATTATTACAGTACCGCAGACGAGGTGTTTTTGGATCCACAGACTTCTATCCGCTTTTTGCACCCGGATACTGACAACCAGGCTTTGTCTGGCAATCTGAACAACACTTCTCTTTGCGCGCTTCTGTCCTATGGGCAACTACAGATCCTTTTCAGCGGCGATCTTGAAACCAGCGCTGAAAAAATCTTCTTTGGCAACAATTTTATACTGGATTGTGATATCCTGAAAGTACCCCATCATGGTGGTAAAAACGCATCCTCGGAAAGGTTTATCCATTTTACGCAGCCTGAAACTGCCGTGATCAGCGTAGGGAGAAACAGCTTCGGTCATCCTTCAGAAGCTGTGCTCAATCGTTTGGATACCCGTGGGGTAAGGGTTTATACCACCTTGGAGAACGGAGCCGTGATCGTGGACAGTGATGGGAGCAAATACCGGATCCGCACCTGGTACAGGGAAGAAGCATTTACTTTTTTGAAGTGAAATGGTAGGATTTTTAGTGGAAGCCGCCGCTGTGAACGGATAGGATTGTATTCGCTCGAAATGATGGTATTTCCTGCAGTATGATAACTCATTTCGGTGAAGCTTCGTTTTTTTAAGGACGAATCACCTAAGAGCTTGCTCTGCCCGGAAGGATAAATTTACTGGAAGGAATAAGAAAGCTTATGAGCATGGATGTTCTAAAAAGGCACTTGAAAGAAAACAAAATCGGAAAGCTTTACCTGTTTACCGGGCCGGAGCAGTACCTTGTCCGGCATTATACAGACCAGATTCTGGGTAAACTTTTGGATGAAAACACAAAGGTCTTCAATTATTCAGAATTGACCGGAAAGGTTTCTTTTCAGGCTATCTCCGATGCCATATCCATATACCCTGCCTTTTCGGACAGACGGGTGGTGCTGATAAAGGAAAGCACCCTGTTTAAGCTGGGGGGCAAGGAAACCGACTGGAATGCGTTTTTTAGCTCTCTGCCAGAATATATCTGTCTGATCTTTATTCAGCAGGAGGTTGATAAACGGCTTATATTTTATAAAGCGCTGGATAAAAACGGCCTAATTGTGGATTTCAAACGCCAGGACGAAAACGCTCTGACCAAATGGGTGATCAACAGATTTTCCCGTTTACGTAAGCAAATCAATGAGCAAGATGCTGCGTACCTGGTTACACTGCTGGATCCCGACATGAACTTCATGTCGTTGGAGCTTGAAAAAATAGCGCGGTACGCGGGAGAAGCTGAACGAATCACCCGTAAGCACATCGATGCCGTTGCTTCGCGCAGTGTGAAGAGCATCATTTTTGATCTGACCGATGCCATTTCCCAGCGACAGACCACCCAGGCACTTAAAATTTTGAGCGAGCTGGTGGAGCAAAAGGAACCCATCCCCTTGATTATGGCTATGGTCGGCAGGCAGATGGGGATCCTGCTTCGGCTGAAGAAGATGGAAGAAAAGAAGCTGCCTCAGCCGGAAATGGCCAAATTATTGGGCATGAACCCTTACGTCGTAGGTAAGATTCGCAAGCAGGCAGCTTCCTTTACGATAGAGCAGCTGAAGAAGACCATGCGCAAGTGCGTGGAAATGGATCAGGCTTCAAAAAGCGGACGGATGGATCCAAGAATGGCCCTGGACGTGTTTATCACCGAACTGGGCCTGCGATAAGGGACGAAAATTCAAGCTGAAGACGCTTTACCCGCGTATTTCAATTTCTTATGGAAACTTGCATTCTATGCGGTTTCTTTGGTAAAATAATATTGAACAGGCCATACTACCATGTTAGTAAAACATGCGTTGGAGTTGCGATATCTTAAGAAAACCAGAGAGGGTGGATCCGATGCAGTTTCGATATATCAGAGATTTGTCCATACAGTTCCTGGTCGGTTGTACACTGACAAACTGGATCAAGCTTTTGTGGCAGAACAGGGATAAACCCATCTACATTAAAAGCCTTCCCAAGTTCCTGTACATTACACTTGTCATCATTTTGCTAACGCCGGTGCGCTTAATCGAAAAGCTTCTGTTCGATCTGCGTGTGAAAAAAACCAAGATCGACAAGGAGCCCATTTTTATTCTCGGTCACTGGCGCAGCGGGACAACCTATATGGTCAACATGCTTTCACAGGACCAGCAGTTTGGTGTCACAAACGCCATGCACTGCTTTGGACCAAGCATGTTCCTGGTCGGTAATAAGGTTTTTGAGAAGATCGTGGAAAAGGCATTGCCCAAGAACCGTCATATGGACAGTGTGGTGTTGGACACCGTGTCTTCGCAGGAAGAGGAATTTGCCATTGCCAATTTGTCCACGCTATCCAATTACCACCTGGTCGCTTTCCCCGGAAACCATTTCAAGTATCAGAAATATGCCTCTTTCCGGGATATGACAGAAGGAGAGCTTTCAGAGTGGAAACAGAAATATTTATATATCATCAAAAAAGTGACTTTCCAGCTAAAGGGGAAAAGGCTCTTGCTGAAAAGCCCCACCAACACCAGCAGAATCCGCCAGTTGTTAGAGCTGTTTCCCAATGCTAAGTTTATTCACATATGCAGAAACCCCTACAAGGTTTATGTATCCACAAAAAGGCTGTATGACAATTTCTTCCCCGTATTCGGTCTTCAGAAGCGGATCCCCGAAGAAGAATCCGAGGAAACCCAGTTTGAAATCTATGAAAGCATGTACAAGAAATATTTTGATGAGAGGCATCTTATCCCTGAAGGGAACCTTATTGAGGTTCGTTATGAAGATGTTGTGAAGGATCCCCTTGGGAATATCGAAAAAATTTATCAAAAGCTGGGTATTGAGGGCTTTGAAAAGGCAAAACCCGCCATCGAGCAATATATTGAATCGCAGAAAAGCTATAAACCCAATAAGCATGAAATGGATCCCCGGGTAATGAAAAAGGTTTCGCAGCGCTTTGATTTTACGTTTAAGGAATGGGGCTACCCCAAGAACTAAATGATCACCCATGTTTTGCTCTGCCAACCCGGCAGAGAAAAAGAAACCACAGTCACTTTTAAAACACACCGGGGTCTGTTCGGAAGATGTGGTGCGTTATTTGCGCCGGGGCTTATTGAATGAACACAGAAAGTTTGCCTGCTGGCAAACTTTTTTGCAGGAAAGGAGCATTGTGGAAAAGCTTCAATTGGTTCAAAGCCGCCAGAATAAAACGGTCAGGGAAATCATCGCCCTTCAGGATAAAAAGGAACGCAAAAGGCAGCGCTGCTTTATCGTGGAAGGTGTCCGATTTGTAAGGGAAGCTCTTTTATCGGGAATGGGGGTGGAAAAAATCTGTTTTGCCACAGAAACCGCCGATAAATTGGTTCCGGAGTTGAACAGTTTGTTGCCTTCCGGCATTCCCGCGTACGAAATGCCTCTGGGGCTGTTCCGGCAAATGGCTGAAACTGACACTCCGCAAGGCGTGCTTGCGGTTGTTCGCATTCCGGATCGATCTCTGAGCTCCCTGTATCGCCAGGGATTTCGGGGATTAGTTCTGGACAGTGTGCAGGATCCCGGAAACTGCGGAACAATGATCCGCTCAGCCCATGCGTTGGGTTTTGATGCTGTCATTGCAGCCAGCGGAAGCGTGGATATCTTTAATGGCAAGGTTTTGCGCGCTACCATGGGTTCTGTTTTTCATATTCCTGTTATTGAAAATGTGAACCTGACTGAAATTGTCAGTTTCGCAAAAGAACATCAGCTTGAGTTGATTGCCGCATGTATGGACAGAGCAACAGCGTGCCACGAAACAGAATTAGCTGGAGAATTTCTTCTTGCTGTCGGCAATGAAGGAAAGGGTATATCGGAAGAGATGCTTACCGCAGCCGGAAAAAGGGTTTTTATTCCCATGCCGGGGGGCGCTGAGTCCTTTAATGCAGGGGTAGCCGCTTCCATACTCATGTATGAAAGCAACCGGCAGAAGGCAGATCTGTGTTTTATACCCTGATGGAATACCCCTCACCTTCACGGGCTGTCCTGTTTCTGATATTTTTTGCTTCTTGTACAAATTTCATAATTTGATTCCTGGTAATCGATCTTTTTTTTACCTCATGAGACTTGAAAATAAGGGTAAAATAATATAGAATGGTTGCGATGATTGTTATTTTGTTAACGATGGCCAAATAATAAGGTCAAATCAATATTTTCAGGAGGAGATAAAAATGGCAATTAAGGTAGGTATTAATGGTTTCGGCAGAATCGGACGTCTTGTATTCCGAGCAGCTATGAAAGATCCAGATGTCCAGGTGGTTGGTATAAACGACCCTTTCATCGATCTGGCATACATGCAATATATGCTGAAGTATGATTCCGTACATGGTCAATACAAGGGTACAATCGGTGAAAAAGACGGCAAACTGGTTGTTGATGGCGAAGAAGTGGTGGTTTATGCAGAAATGAACCCCCAGGATATCGACTGGAAGGGCTGCGGAGCAGAGTATATTGTTGAGTCCACCGGTGTTTTCACCACCATTGATAAAGCCAGTGCACATTTTCAGGGCGGGGCCAAGAAGGTCATCATCAGTGCTCCCTCTGCAGACGCTCCGATGTTCGTCATGGGTGTGAACCAGGATAAATACAACAAGAGCATGAACGTTGTTTCCAACGCTTCCTGCACCACCAACTGTCTTGCTCCCATCGCAAAGGTTATCAATGACAAGTTTGGCATCGTAGAAGGCCTCATGACCACCGTACATGCCACCACAGCCACCCAGAAAACCGTTGACGGTCCTTCCAAGAAAGACTGGAGAGGCGGCAGGGGTGCAGGCTTCAATATCATTCCTTCCTCCACCGGCGCTGCAAAGGCAGTGGGCAAGGTTATTCCCGAACTGAACGGAAAACTTACCGGTATGGCCTTCCGTGTTCCCGTAGCCGATGTTTCTGTGGTTGACTTAACCTGTCGCCTTGCAAAGGCTGCTTCCTACCAGGAAATTTGCGATGCCATGAAGGCTGCTTCCGAGAACGAATTGAAGGGCATTCTTGGCTACACTGAAGATGCAGTTGTATCCACAGACTTTATCGGTGATAAAAGAACCTCCATCTTCGATGCCAAAGCAGGAATCTCCCTGAATGACAATTTCGTGAAGGTTGTTTCCTGGTATGACAACGAATGGGGTTATTCCAACAAAGTCGTTGAGCTTATCGCTCATATGGCAAAGGTAGACGCCAAATAAGATTTATTCAGCTTTCTGAACAGGCATCCTTTAGAGGATGCCTGTTTATTGATAAGCGGGTCGCTGTTGGGGAGCGTTCCAATATTGGGTCATCCTTTGGTGGGAGCGTTCCAGTGGGTACGCTCCTGTGGTACGCTCCTGTGGTACGCTCCTGTGGTACGCTCCTGTGGTACGCTCCTGTGGTAC
>CAYVFB010000001.1:17566-76470 GCA_964450305.1 uncultured Ruminiclostridium sp. | reverse complement strand
GGTACGCTCCTGTGGTACGCTCCTGTGGTACGCTCCTGTGGTACACTCCCGATGTGCTGGATTCTGTAAAACAAAATCCTTGGATAATCGGGTCACTACTTAATTTGCACGACTGCTTCTGTTTGAACAAAAACACTGAACACCTGGAATGTAAGGAGATGGAAATTATGAGCTTGTATAATAAAATGAGCGTCGAAGACATTGATGTTAAGGGAAAACGCGTCATCGCCAGGGTCGACTTCAATGTTCCCCTGGACAGTGAGGGAAACATCACCGACGATAAAAGGATTGTTGCTGCCGTCCCCACCATCAAATATCTGATTCGTAATGGTGCCAAAACCATTCTTGTGTCCCACCTGGGTCGCCCGAAAAACGGTTTTGAACCAAAATTCAGCATGAAACCTGCTGCAGTAAGGCTTAGCGAGCTTCTTGGGCAGGAGGTCGTCCTGGCTGCCGACGTCATCGGTGAGGATGCGAAGGCAAAAGCCGCCGCCCTGAAGGATGGCCAGGTAATGATGCTTGAAAACGTTCGCTTCCACAAGGAAGAAGAGAAAAACGTGCCTGAATTTACAAAAGAACTGGCTTCCATGGCTGAAATCTTTGTGAATGACGCCTTTGGAACCGCACACCGGGCACATTCCTCCACGGCTGGCCTGGCCGATTTTCTGCCCGCCGTTTCCGGTTTTCTGATCAAAAAGGAAATCGATATCATGGGCAAGGCACTTTCGAACCCTGCACGGCCATTTGTCGCCATTCTTGGCGGGGCAAAGGTTTCCGACAAGATTACCGTCATTGAAAACCTGTTAAACAAGGTAGACTGCTTGATCATCGGCGGTGGTATGGCTTATACGTTCCTCAGGGCAAAGGGCTATAAAATTGGAAATTCCATCTGTGAGGAAGATAAGCTGGATCTGGCCAGAGAATTGATGGAAAAAGCTGAAAAGATGGGTGTCAACCTTCTGCTGCCCATCGGCAATGTCATTGGTAAGGAATTCAGCGCCGATACGGAAGACAAATATGTTCCCTCCGACAATATTCCGGACGGATGGATGGGAATGGATATCGGAACGATCACTATCGAAAAGTTCAGCCATGAGATCAAAAAGGCAAAAACCATCGTATGGAACGGCCCCATGGGCGTGTTCGAGTTCCCGAAATTTGCCAATGGCACTAAGAAAATTGCAGAAGCCGTGGCCGAATCCGGTGCTATTTCCATCGTTGGCGGCGGTGATTCCGCAGCAGCGGTTGAACAACTGGGCTTTGCAGATAAGATTACACATATTTCCACAGGCGGCGGAGCTTCACTGGAATTCCTGGAGGGCAAGGTTCTGCCCGGTATCGCGTGCCTGCTCGACAAACACAGCCGTGTCATTATGGCTGCAGGCAACTGGAAGATGAACAAAACCCCTGCGGAAGGGGCTGCGTTTGTTGCCAGCCTGAAGGATTCTGTCATAGATTCAAAAACCGAAGTGGTTGTTGGTGTTCCCTTTGTTGCCATCCCGGCAGTTGTTGAAGCCAGTAAGGGCACCAATATCAAGGTTGCCGCACAGAATGTCCATTGGGAGGACAACGGTGCCTATACCGGTGAAGTATCCTGCGCAATGCTCAAGGAATGCGGCGTTGATTATGTGATCATCGGCCATTCGGAAAGAAGGGAATACTACGCCGAAACCAACGAGCTGATCAACAAGAAGGCTCATGCCATTTTCAACAGCGGCATGATACCGATCATCTGCTGCGGGGAAACCCTGACACAAAGGGAACAGGGCGTTACAAAGGAACATATCCGTTACCAGATGAAGATTGCTCTGCTTGGCCTGACCAAAGATCAAATCAAAAAGCTTGTGATCGCATATGAACCCATTTGGGCTATCGGAACCGGCAAGACAGCAACCAGTGCTCAGGCCGAAGAAGCCTGTTCGGTCATCCGTGATCTGGTCACAGAATTATATGATGAAGATGCGGCAGCCAACGTTCGCGTTCTTTATGGTGGCAGCGTTAAAGCTTCCAACGCGGCAGAATTATTTGGCATGGCAAATATTGATGGCGGTTTGATAGGGGGTGCGAGCCTGAAGCTCGACGAATACCTGAAGATCGTCAACTACGAAGCGTAACAGTACAATGTTTTATCGTTCCGGCCCTCCGGATTTTCCGGAGGGCTTTTTAAATCAAATGATTTCGCTGCTTTCGCTCAATAAGTATACATTCTTATGAAGCGGAGCACTCATTGCTGGGTTTTACTGAGTAGAATCCTTTCATTCATCGGAATGCGTTTCTGCAGCGAAATCATCGTATGAAAACTTTATCCTTTTCACAGATTTGTTTTCCACAGGAGGTTTGACACATGCTTAAGAAACTGAATCAATTCCCGGGGTACAAGGGCCCGGTTGTGGTAGTGGTGATGGATGGTGTTGGCATCTCTGAAAAAACCGAAGGCAACGCCGTGTATCATGCTTATACCCCTTATCTTGACAGCCTGTTTCAAAAGTATCCCAATACGCTTCTGAAAGCTCATGGCACCGCAGTGGGCCTTCCAAGCGATGATGACATGGGAAACTCCGAGGTGGGTCATAACGCCATCGGGTCGGGGCAGGTGTACAGCCAGGGGGCCAAGCTGGTAACCGAAGCCATTCGGACCGGAAAAATGTTTGAAGGGAAGTCCTGGAAGGATTTGTCCGAAAATGTGAAGGAACACCAATCCACACTGCATTTTTTAGGCCTTTTCAGTGATGGTAATGTACACTCCCATATTGATCATTTAAAAGCCATGATCGTCAAAGCCAGGGATGAAGGAATTGCAAAGGTTCGTATTCATATTCTGCTTGATGGGCGGGATGTGGGGGAAACCTCCGCTCTCGAGTATGTTCAGCCCTTTGAAGTATTCCTTGCAGGGCTTCGCAGCAACAGCTTTGATGTTCGCATTGCCAGTGGCGGCGGCCGTATGAAGGTCACGATGGATCGGTACGAAGCCAACTGGAGCATGGTGGAAATCGGATGGCAAACCCATGTGCTGGGCGAAGGAAGGATCTTCTCGTCCGCAACGCAAGCCATTGAAACCTACCGGGCCGAACAGCCTGTCATCGATCAGGATCTGCCTGCCTTTGTTATCGGTGAAAACGGCCAGCCGGTTGGAACCATCCACGATAACGACAGCGTTGTGTTTTTTAACTTCCGCGGTGACCGTGCCATCGAAATCAGTAAGGCCTTTGAAGACACAGAATTCAACAAGTTCGACAGGAAGAGGTTTCCGAAGGTTGTTTACGCCGGTATGCTCGAGTACGACGGGGATCTGCATATTCCGAGTAGATACCTGGTCTCTCCGCCGGAGATACGTAATACCCTGGGTGAGTTTCTGACCAAAGCCGGTGTCACACAGCTTGCGATTTCGGAAACACAGAAATACGGACATGTGACTTATTTCTGGAATGGAAACCGCAGCGGAAAGTTTGACGATGTGCTTGAAACCTATATTGAAGTTCCGTCCGACATCATCCCGTTTGAACAGCGGCCATGGATGAAGGCGGCTGAAATCACCGATAAAGTGATCGCGGAGCTGCGCACCGGTAAATACCGCTTTGCTCGGTTGAATCTTGCCAACGGCGATATGGTGGGGCATACTGGTAATTTCCTGGCAACGCGCATTGCCGTCGAGACGGTTGATTTATGCCTGAAGCGGCTGCTTCCTGTCATTGACGAACTGGGCGGAATGGCTATCATTACAGCCGACCATGGAAATGCGGATGAAATGTTCGAGCTGGACAAGAGCGGTAAACCCAAGAAGAATGAAAACGGCGGCTTTAAGTCGAAAACCAGCCACACACTGAACAAGGTGCCGCTGATCCTTTATGACAATCAGCACAAAAACGACTATTCCCTGAAGAACGGAGAGTTTGGGCTTGCGAATATTGCCTCTACGGTGGTGAATCTGTTGGGCTTTGAAGCACCGAAGATCTGGGAAGAGACGATGATTCACATTGACAAGGCTTAAGCGATTGGGTTATGATGGTATGGGTTTACCTGATGTGCGCATCTGCGGGTTATACCGATGCGCAGCGTCAGGAACCCGTGCTTTCTCTTTCCCTGTTTAAGGGTATAGACTGGAGCGTTTATGCGAATACTGGGTATAGATTTTGGCGAAGCCAGAATTGGGGTTGCGGTCAGTGATCCCTTGGGAATTACTGCCCAGGCACTCGAAACCATCCATTGGAAGGGCGAATGGAAAAAACCGCTGCAGAGGATTCAGGAACTGGTTGATTTCTATTCCTGTAATACCCTCGTTGTGGGTTTCCCGGAAAACATGAACGGAACGCTGGGACCTCGGGGAATCAGAACCCAAAGGTTTATCGAGAAACTGGAAGGGTTTATACCGGGCATCAGGGTCATCCCATGGGATGAAAGGCTTTCCACCGTGCAGTCCAGAAATGTACTCATCGAAATGGGCATCGACAGCAAAAGGCACAAAGAGAAAATTGATCAGCTGGCAGCATCCTTTATTCTTCAAAGCTATATGGATGCGCACCGCTGAAATGATTGTTCAGCAGGGGAAACCCATGCACATAAAAGGTGATTAAAGGAGGAATTGATTATGTCTGAGCATAACTGCCATGATTGCGGTCATCAACATGATTGCGAAGGTATGGACAATATTATTGAATTGACCGGTGAAAACGGTGAAACGATTCAGGTCGAGTTCCTGGCCACCGTCAAACTGGAAGATCAGGAGTATGCCGTGATGCATTCTCTCGAAGACAGTGATGATGAGGATGATGGCGAGGTCATCATCATGAGAATGGAAAAAGACGGCGAAGAAGATTTTCTGGTCAGTATCGAGGATGAAGATGAGCTTGACAGGGCTTTTGAAGCGTTCAAGCAAGCCGCTTCCGACGAGTTTGACTTTGAAGATGATGAAGACGACCTTGACGACGAAGATTCAGAAGACGACGATTTTGAATAAGAAAAAGTCAACATCACCATCACAAAGGCACGATTTGAAACAAACTTCATCTCAGTGCCTTTTTTACGCCTGACAGGTTTTCTGGAATGGGAAAGTTTGGATCGGGCAGAAATGGAACAAAATATTGATATTCAACGTCCATCCGGTATAATAATATATAACGAGGGAGGATATGCCTCGCCTTATTATGGACAGAAATATAGATAATGAGTGAACATGTCCGGTCTTGTGGGTTTAAACACCAACACCAAGGGTGAAACCGTGATGTTCCCACTCATGGTAAAGGAAAATAGTAACAACAATTTCGGGGGTTAGCGATGAAAAAGTTCAAGATCAAGCTGAATAAACGAGGTTGGATTTTGCTTGCGGTGGCCGGTTTTTCCATTGTGACCATTATAACAATTCTCATTATGGGAGCTATCCGAAACGGGAAGAACAAACAGGCAGGTAACATGGACATTACACCTACACCTTCGCCGGTTCTTGTTTCACCCGTACCAACCGAACCCGCGGAGATTTCCGTAACACCTACGCCAATGCTCAGGGCGGAGGATAACTTTATTTTCCCCAAAGAAGGGGTCAGGCCCATTGCCGTCATGATCGACAATGAGACCAACAAAGTGCTGCCCCAGGGGGGGATCGGCATTGCGCAAATTGTATATGAAATCCTTGTGGAATATGGGGATACCCGTTATATGGCGCTGTTTTACAATAATATGCCCGAGCTGATTGGACCGGTTCGCAGTTCCAGGCATTACTTTCTGGATTATGCCATGGAGTACGACGCCATCTATGCTCACATCGGCTGGAGCGATTATGCCTACCGTGATTTGGAGCTGTTTGAGATCGACAATATCGACGGGGTCTCCAGCGAAGCCGGCAGCGTTTACTGGGATTTAACACGGGACAGATCCAACTATCATGATTCTTATACCTCTCCCGAAAGAATCAATAAATTCCTTGGCGAAGCGGAGTACACCCAGGAAACTGAAAAGAAGCTGCCTTTTAGCTACCATCCATCCGATACCGATCTGCCCGAAGGCCAAAGCGCGAAGGAGGTTTTTATCAAATATAGCACCAACAGCAACGGTGGTTTCTATTATGACTCTGCGCAAAAGAATTATAAACGGACGCGCCTTGGAGAATTCCAAATCGACAGAAATACCAACGATCCAATCCGCGCTAAAAACATCATCATTATGTATGTGGAAACGAAAAATATACCACAGGATAAATATGGAAGAAAAGATTTGATCACCACCGGATCCGGAAAGGGCTATTACATCACCAATGGTCTGGCACAGGAGATCACCTGGGAGAAGAGTTCACGTACATCCCAGACCATATACCGCAATGCGAAGAAGGAAGAAATCGTTTTAAACCCCGGTCAGACCTGGATACAAGTCGTTCCGCCGGACATCAGTGTCAGATTACGATAATTTTACTTTACAGCGGGGTAGTGCTGTGTTATAATGTTCTGCGTGACTACGGGCGGTCCGCTGTCTGAAAAGAGTTTACAGGCATGAACGTCTACGATATGGAGGAACTGGAATGGATAAATACGATATTATCCGCACCCTGGAGAAGGAAAACATGAAAGAAAACCTTCCGAACCTGATGATCGGTGATTATGTAAAGGTTGCCGTTAAAGTTAAGGAAGGTACCCGCGAAAGGCTTCAAATATTTGAAGGAACCATCATTGCCATGCATGGAGCCGGCATCAGCCGTGCCATCGTTGTCAGAAGGCTGTCCTTCGGAATCGGCGTTGAAAGGGTCTTCCCAATTCATTCGCCCAAGGTTGACAATGTTGAAATCGTTCGCAGAGGTAAGGTCAGAAGGTCCAAGCTTTACTACCTGCGTGACAGAGTGGGTAAAGCAGCCAGGATTAAGGAAGACATCAGCAAAAAGA
Source organism: uncultured Ruminiclostridium sp. (assembly GCA_964450305.1). Lineage (GTDB taxonomy): Bacteria > Bacillota > Clostridia > DSM-8532 > DSM-8532 > JAAYJG01. The sequence continues at coordinate 69,607 of CAYVFB010000001.1, read as the reverse complement.
AGTGATTTATCAGAAAGAGGACGGGTTGTCCTCTTTCTTACTTTATGCACATTTACATGGAGAAGGTACGATGAATATTCAATGGTTCCCGGGTCATATGGCAAAAACAAGGCGCATGCTCACCGAGAACATCAAGATGGTGGATGTTGTGGTGGAGCTATTGGATGCGCGAATCCCCAAAAGCAGCCAAAACCCTGAAATCAACGAATTGACGGCAAATAAGCCCAGAGTCATTCTGTTGAATAAAAGCGATCTGGCCGATCCTGCCAAAAACAAGCTTTGGAAGGAATGGTTCAACCAGGCGGGCATTGAGGTGATCCAGACCAATTCCATCAGCGGTGAAGGCATACCAGAGCTGAAAACCAGGCTGAAAAGGATCATGCAGCCAAAGCTTGAAAGCGCGGCAGAAAAGGGAAGAATCAACAAGCCGATTAAGACCATGATCGTTGGGATTCCCAATGTCGGGAAGTCGGCATTCATCAATAAGCTCACCGGAAGGGCCACCGCCGTCACCGGTGACAGGCCGGGTGTAACCCGCAGCAAGCAGTGGGTGCGGATCAATCCGGAAATCCAGCTGATGGATACCCCGGGAATTTTGTGGCCGAAATTTGAAGATCCGGAAACCGGCATGCATCTGGCATTTACCGGTGCCATACGGGATGAGATCATGGATGTGCCCACGCTGGCTGCAAAGCTTTTTGAAAAGCTTGCCGTGCTGTATCCCACCAGCCTGGCCAAGCGTTATAAGCTGGAGGAGATCCAGGGAAAAACCGGAGCGGTTCTTCTGGAAGAAGCCGGGCGCAAGCGGGGCTGCTTGATTTCGGGCGGGGAGGTCGATTATTACCGCATCGCAAATATCGTTCTCGATGAATTCCGTGCCGCAAAGATCGCGAGGATCACACTGGAAACTCCTGGAGGGATGATATGAAGCCTAAAATAACTGTGAGCGAAATTCGGGAAAAGGCTGCGGGAATGCCTTTGGAGCAGGCCACACAATGGCTTGCGGACATGGCGCTGCAACAGGGTATCCAGGTTGCCAAACTTGCCGATATATATAGCAGGAAACTACATAAGCTCAATGAAGAACGCAGCAGAATTCAAAAAATGTCCCAATACGAGATCCTTGCCCGGGGAAAGGGCTATGTCCATATTGGGGGCATTGACGAAGCAGGCAGGGGTCCATTGGCTGGCCCGGTTGTGGCAAGCTGTGTGGTGCTTCCTCAGGGTTGCTTTATCGAGCAGCTGAACGATTCAAAGAAGCTGTCACCAGCTGTCAGGGACAAGCTGTTTGACAGGATTATGGACGAAGCCGTGGATTATGGCATTGGAATGGTGATGTCCGATGAGATTGATCGGATAAACATTCTGAATGCTACCCGAAAAGCCATGATTCTGGCGGTATCGCAATTAAAAAAACAACCGGATTACCTCATCATTGATGCGGTAAAGCTATCTCTTCAAATTGAACAGCTGTCCATCTACAAGGCTGACAGCCTCAGTATTTCGGTTGCGGCAGCGTCCATACTGGCCAAGGTTACCCGGGACAGATGGATGGAACAGGCCGATAAACAATATCCAGGGTATGGTTTTTACCAACACAAGGGGTATGGAACCGAAGACCATATTCAGGCCATCCGCGAAAACGGACTGTGCCCGATACATCGGCGAACCTTTACCCGACAGTGGGTGGATGAAGATTTATGAAAATAACAGACAGCCAACAAATTCTCCAGCTCTTTACCCAATATGCAAAAGAAGCTTTGACGGTAGGGGATCGCTTTACCGGCCGCATCCTTGCGATCACCGACGGGCTTTTGGCGCTGCAGCTTCCAGATGGAAGCAAAGTCAATGCCGAGGTAAAATCAGGGGTGGAATACTCGCCCGGTCAGGTACTGAGGCTGGAGGTTGTTGACGAAAACGAAGGCCGTCTGTTTGTAAAGGAAGTGGCTGCAAACCAGATTCAGCCAAAGGATAATCCCATGGATCCGGTGAGTGTTCTGAAGGCCCTGAAGCTTCCCACTGACGGTGGCAGAACGGAAATCGTTAAAGCCATGACCGATCTGGGTGTCAAACCGTCTGCCCAAATGGTGGAAAAGGCGTTGAACCTTATCCAGTCCAAGGATATCACCGAACCTAGACAAGCTGTATTTTTGGTCTTAAACAAAATGGAAAACAACAGCGAGTATTTTCCGCTAATCAAGCAGTTTCAGCAACAAAGCTTTCAATTCCACGAAAGGCTGCAAAGCCTCGCAAACAACCTTACACAATTGGACAGCAATACCGTTTTGACGCTGGCAGACACCCTCGTAACCGATGAAATTCTGCAAAAGCAGGATCTATCATCGTTAGCGAAACAGATCTCATCCACATTGAACTCCAGCGATGCTCCGGATGTGACCAAAACAGAATTGTCTGTGATTCCGGACAAAGCTTTGGTTAATACCTTGAAAAATGTTCTGCAGCAAATAATTACCCCGGCTTCCGATTCAGAAAATATTTTACAGTATCCACAGTCAAAGCTCGTGGATCAAAAAGCAATCCATACCCTTCTAAACCGGCTTCTGCCAGGCTTCGAAAAAGCAGATCCTCCCCTTCGCAATGAGATTGTGAAAGCGCTTGCGGATTTTTCCGCGCAAGTGGTTCAGGAAAAAAACCTGCAGCCGATGACCTTGGAGAAAGCAGAACAAATCATCCTGAAGGCAGCGCAGGATGTGCTTTCTGATACATCCGTACGGGTACAGGACGCAGGCCTGCCAAAAGTGGATGAATGGATCGAGCAGACTGAAAGAAAACTGCTGGTATTCAGTCAGGTTTTGGAGAGGGCAGAAGGCAAGGAAGGCGAAAGGCTTTTACCTGAAGTGCGAGAGCTGCAGACAGCCATTTCATTTTTCAATGATATTACAAGCTATGAAGCCTTTGTTCAGCTTCCTCTGGTATTAAAGGACAATACCACCCAGGGAGAGCTGTATGTGATGAAACGAAAGGGGCCCAAAAAGCTGAACGCGGAAGATTTTTCCCTGTTTCTTTCCCTGACCACAATGAATCTGGGAACCATCGACACCTTTGTTCATGTGCAGAAAAAAAATATTATGCTTCGTGTGATGGTGGATGATGAAAGACTCTATCCCCTCTTAACCGATCAAACCAAAGCTTTATATGAGGCTTTGAAAGCAAAGGGCTTTCATTTGTATGAACTGAAGGTTGCCCCCAGAGATGATGGGCTGGATCTGTTCAATGCAGTGAAAAAGGCCCGTGACATCACGCAGCCCAACCGAAAAATAGACATAAAGGTTTGACAAGATGGAGAAAAAAGAGATAAAAAAAGCGTCGGCATTGGCTTATACTCCTGGTGAGAATAACGCTCCGATGGTTGTTGCATCGGGTAAGGGCATGCTTGCCGAGAAAATTCTTGAGGTGGCAAAGCAGGAGAAGATTCCCGTTGTCAAGGATGCCCATTTGGCAGAAACCCTGGACAAGCTGCGTGTCGGCTCTGAAATCCCTGCCGAGCTGTACGAAGTGGTAGCCGAGGTGTTGTTATTTATCAGCCGGGTCGATGAAGAAGCCGGTAAAAAATTCACACGGTAGCCATTCAACCCCGTTGGTGAAAACCCTAACTGACTTAAAACACCGTACATAGGCTACTGTGGAGGTTCTACTTAACTGAAAATCATGTAAACAGATCAGCACTAAGCTTGTATAACGCTGGATTATGAACATATCGGCAAATTGAATGAATAAGATGGAAGGAAACCTGTTTGGATGGATCGGAAGGAGACCGGAAAGCTTGGTGAAAAACTTGCGCAGGAGTATTTGAATCAAAAGGGCTTCAAGATTCTGGCGGAAAATTACAGAGTGGGTCGCCTGGGAGAGATCGATCTGATTGCTGCTCATGGAGATCAGCTCTGTTTTATTGAGGTGAAAACACGTACGGGAAACACTTATGGAACCCCCGCCGAGGCTGTATCCTGGAGAAAACAGCAAACCATCCGTCAGGTGGCGGCGTGCTTTTTGAAGGCCTATGGCGCCGTAAACGCCCCTGTACAGTTTGATATCATGGAAGTATTCGTCTCCCGCGAAGGAAAGCTGCTGGAGCTTCATCATATTGAGCAGGCGTTCTGAGGCAACTGGGGTTGAGCGTCAACCTGGATTGAGCTATCTTTAATAAACACAAAACAACTGTCCCCCACGACCAAGGTGCCGCCATGCAACACGAAACCCTGGCAGGTTTTACAGGAGTAACAATTAGAACCGTCTGCGTGACTGGCCGTAAGGAGCGGATATGCTGATATTTGATGCGCATTGCGATACATTGACCAGGGCTGTGAATGAAGGTAAAAGCCTTTCAGTCAATCCACTTCACTGGGATGTAGCAAGAGCCGGGCGATATGACGGTTTTGTGCAGGTGTTGGCCATATGGCAGGATCCTGATAAGGTCATACCATCCTTTGATGGTGCAATGCGTTATATTCTGGCGGCAGAGAAGTTTGAACGTGAGGATCGTCGCCTAAAGCTGTGCAGGAATGTCTCAGAGCTTGAAGGGGGTCTGCAGGAGAAAAAGGTTTGTGCTTTCCTGGCCGTTGAAGGCGGTGAATGCCTTGAAGGGAAAATTGAAAACCTGAAGTTATTCTACCGGGCTGGGGTGCGTGTTCTGACACTGACATGGAACCACACCAATGGGTTGGGGGATGGTGCCGACGAACCCGGAAACAGAGGGTTGACACCTTTCGGACGGGAGGTTGTGCAATGGATGCAGCAAAATGGGATGGTCGTGGATATATCCCATGCCGGAGAAAGAACCTTTTACGATTGCATTGATATCGCCCGCAAGCCCATCATTGCTTCTCACTCCAATGCGAAGAGAATCCATGATCACCCCAGGAACCTGCGGGACGAACAAATACTGGCAATCGCGAAAACCGGCGGTGTGATCGGAATGAACTTTTATACGAAGTTCATCGGTCCACCCGGGAAAGCAGAGCTTTCCGCTTTAATCCCGCATATGGAACATATTCTTGGGATAGCCGGTGAAGATTCGGCAGGCCTCGGTGCGGATTTTGACGGCATGTACAGTCTGCCGTACCCGATACTCGGTGTTGAAAACCTGTATAGCCTGTTCAATACATTGGCTCGTATGAATTATTCGGATGAGATTCTTGAAAAAATTGCATCAGGAAATTTTCTCCGGATTTTTGGTAATGCTTTGGAACAGACTGGGAATCATATGGATAAACCTGTACAAGTTAGCGAAAACGATTGAGCCGCCAGGGAACTTATTTCTGACGAAAGCAATCATACTAATATACGCTGCATAAACTCATTGCGATGGCAAGACCATGGTATTATCAGAAAAATAATATTGCATTGAAGTTTTTTATTGCAGCGAGGCATCTGCCTATAAGCAAAGGAACGATGGAAAAGCATGGATAAAGCAAGGGAAACTGCCCTGAAGGCATTAACTGAAATAGATACGAAGGAGGCCTACTCCAACCTTGTACTGAAAAAGGTTCTGCGGGATGCAAGCCTGGATGGCCGGGACAAAGCCTTTGTCACAGAGCTTGTTTATGGCACCGTCACCTGGAAGCTGACCTTGGACTGGGTCATCTCCCGTTTTTCAAAAACAAGGTTGAATAAGCTGTCAGTGTGGGTTCTGCAAATTTTAAGGCTGGGCACGTACCAGCTTTTGTTTCTCGACAGGGTTCCCCCCTCGGCAGCCTGTAACACTGCTGTTGATCTTGCAAAAAAGTACGCAAAGGCCTCCAGTGGCTTTGTCAATGCAATCCTGAGGAATATTTCCCGGCAAAAAGCGCAGATTGATCTTCAGCATCCTCAATCCGGTTCATTGACATCCGATCTGTCGCTGCAGTATTCCTTTCCTGAGTTTCTGGTTACAGACTGGATCAAAGAATTTGGGGAAGATTTTACCCGGCAGCTATTGAAAGCCCTTGTAGAGCGTCCGGACTTTTCAGTTCGTGTGAATACACTGAAAACAACCACTCAGGATGTAATGAACGAGTTATCCGGGACAGGCATCGAAGCCGAGCCGGGGCGTTTTTTGCCTGAAGCCCTTGTTTTGCATGGTGTGACGGATATTTCACAGCTCCCGGCATTTCTTGATGGCAGGCTTACCGTTCAGGATGAAAGCTCGATGTTGGTTGCAAGAATACTGGATCCTAAGCCCGGCGAACGGGTTCTCGATGTCTGTGCGGCACCAGGTGGAAAAACAACCCATATCGCACAGATGATGAATGATCAAGGTCATATCACTGCATGGGATATTCACGAGCATAAAACCGACTTGATCCGGGAAAATGCGCAAAGGTTGGGCATACACATCATCGACGCTCACAAAAGGGATGCCATGGAGATTACAAACGATGAAACAGATCGATATCACCGGGTGCTGGTGGACGCACCATGCTCCGGAACCGGAATCATCCGCAGAAAGCCCGATATTAAATGGCAGCGGAAGCAGGATGATATCGCCAGTTTGGTTGAGGTACAAAGAAAAATATTATATAATGCGGGTAGAGCGGTTGCACCCGGCGGTATACTGGTTTACAGCACCTGCTCAATGGATGTCAGGGAGAATGAACAGGTCATCCGGCATTTTTTGAACGCAGAGGCCGGTTTTGAGCCCGTATCTCTTGGTGATATCCTGCCAGAAAACCTGTGCAGCAAGCAGGGAACGGAAGACGGCATGTTAAGACTGTACCCCCATATCGATGGAACCGATGGTTTCTTTATTACGCGGTTGAAGAAGAAGGCTTAGGCGATGAAAGAAGGATCTTTTAGAATATGAACACAATCAACATCCTGGATCTGGAATTGAATGAACTGAAAAAGGAAATCGAAAGCCTGGGTGAGCCGACATTTCGAACAAAACAGGTTTGGCAGTGGCTTTATCAGGGAGCGGAGAGCTTCGATGAGATGACCAATCTGCCCAAGACCTTTCGTCAGAAGCTGAAGGAGCGGTTTTACCTGGGCGGGGTGAAAATTACCAGGAAACTGATATCCGAAAAGGACGGAACCCGAAAATACCTGTTCGCTACCCTGGATGGGAAGGTTGTCGAGGGTGTACTGATGAAGTACAATTATGGGAACAGCGTTTGTTTGTCTACGCAAATCGGCTGCCGGATGGGCTGCCGTTTTTGTGCGTCAACCGGTTTGGGTATCGACCGTAACCTCACAACAGGAGAAATGCTGGCCCAGGTCTTGTCCATCCAGAGAGATTTGGGGGAGCGTGTCAGTCATGTTGTACTGATGGGTATTGGTGAGCCCTTTGATAATTATGAAAACGTCATGCGCTTTTTGCGAAGGCTGAACTCACCGGATACACTGGAGATCAGTTACAGACGCATGACCATATCCACCTGCGGGTTGGTGCCGGAGATTCTGCGGTTTTCACAGGAGGATCTGCCCATCAACCTGTCCATTTCGCTGCATGCCCCCAATGACGCCATCCGCACTGAAATCATGCCCATTGCCAAAAGATATCCATTTGACAAAGTACTGTCTTCATGTCATATTTATACTCAGAAGACTGGCAGAAGAATCACCTTTGAATATACCCTGATGCATGGTGTCAACGATGCAGACGAACATGCGCAGGAGCTGGGGAAAAGGCTGTCCGGGCTTTTATGCCATGTCAATCTGATCCCTGTGAACCCCGTGGAGGGCAAAGGCTTTTTAAAAAGCGACAGGGAAAGGGTTGAAGCCTTTCAGGGCATCCTGGACAAACACAGAATACCGGTGACAATCCGCAGAGAACTGGGAAGCGATATATCGGCCGCATGCGGGCAGCTTCGCAAAAATACCCTTGAGAATGATGGGATGGTGGATGAGTTTGAAATACGCTGCGATCAGTGACAGAGGAATGCTTCGTGCAAAGAATGAGGATTCGTGCAATATTGTTCTTGCTGCCGACGGCAGTCCACAGGCGTTCATCGTTGCAGACGGCATGGGTGGCCACGAAGCGGGGGATGTTGCAAGCGCAATGGCTGTGCAGATCGTCTCGGATGAGGTGGCGGTCCTGATTCAAAACCCGGATAATGATTCTTCGGTTAAAGAACTTTTGGAAGATGCTATTTTAAAAGCCAATGCCCGCATTTATCAATACTCTCTGCGTAAACTCAGCGGGTTGGGAACCGGCACAACGCTAACGGCGGGCGTATTACATAAGGAAAAACTGACGGTTGCCCACATTGGCGACAGCCGATTTTACCTGCTGCGCAACGGGCAGCTGCAGAAATTAACCCGGGATCACTCCTTTGTCGGGGAATTGGTTGATAAGGGAATTCTGGATGCGGAAGAAGCCAAAACACACCCGTTGCGCAATCAGATTACAAGGGCATTGGGCTATGAGGCACAGATAGAGATTGATTTTTTCGAAATAGACATATACAGGGATGATATTTGGTTATTCTGCACCGACGGGCTGACACAGAAGGTAACATCGGATGAATTGCTGTCCATGCTCGCAAACGCGGATGATCCGGATAAGATACTGAAGAACATGGTGGCATTGGCCAATCAACGGGGCGGGGAAGATAATATCACTGCCATTGTTGTTCAGGTTTAAGGCTTGTGGCATCAAATCGTGGATGATGAGGGAGCAGATCCCAAACGAATAAAATTGAGGTGCGGGGATGACTGGTAAAGTTCTAAATAACAGGTATGAACTGGCTGAAAGAATTGGATACGGTGGCATGGCGGAGGTGTACAAGGCACGATGCCGCGTTTTAAAGCGCTGGGTGGCAGTCAAAATACTAAAGGATGAATTTGTCAATGACGAAGAGTTTCTGGAACGGTTTGAGCGGGAAGCATTTGCTGCCGGAAGCCTGAATCATCCGAACATCGTTTCCATCTATGATGTGGGCAAGGAAGAAGATATTCATTATATTGTCATGGAATATGTGGATGGCATCACGCTGAAGGACTATATTCAGCAAAACGGCGCACTGCCCTGGGAAGAGGCGGCGGACATCGCAATCTCCATCCTTAGCGCACTGCATAAGGCACACAGGCATAACATCATACACCGGGACATTAAGCCGCAGAATATTATTATGACCTCAGATAATGTGCCAAAGGTAGCAGATTTTGGAATAGCCCGGGCTGCAACAACCGCTACAGCCACCAGAAAGGTGGATACGGTGGGATCAGTCCATTACGCTTCCCCCGAGCAGGCCAGAGGCGGTTACACCGATGAAAAGTCCGACCTTTACTCCGTGGGTGTTACTTTGTTTGAAATGGTTACCGGCAGGCTTCCCTTTAACGCGGATAATCCTGTTACGGTAGCATTGAAGCATATTGAAGAGGAACCACCGGTACCTTCAGATTTTGTGCCCGGAATTCCCGGAGCAATGGATGGTATTATTCTTCGGGCCATGAAGAAATCAAAAACCGAAAGGTATGACAGTGCCCTGCAAATGATTGCAGAGCTGGATCATCTGAAAAAGGGTGAGGCCCTGGAACGGGAGCCGGTCAGCCAGACCGATGCCTTTGCCACCAGGGTGATTGGAAGTTTGGAGGATGAAAATTTGTCAGGCAGTAAAAAACCCACAAAGAAAAAGAAGGATAAGCCAAAAAAGGTTATGATAGCAACCTATATCATGCTGATCGGGGTTATCCTCGGCGGGCTTTGGCTGATTTACGATGTTGTTGTGAAAGACTTGTTAACGCTGTTCTTCGAACCAAAGATCTCACCGGTTGAAGTGATCAGTTACGAGGGGTGGAACGTCGAGGAGGCGATTGCCGACTTAACCTTGAAGAATCTTCCCTATACCGAGCCTGAATACGAATATAATGACAGGGTGGAAAAGGGAAAGGTGATAACCCAGAAGCCCTCCGCGGGAATCAGTATCCTGCCGGGCGGGATGACAAAGGTGGAGTTGGTCGTCAGCAGCGGGCTGCAAGAGGTAGTAATCCCTGAGGACATCAAGTTCGGAGAGTATCTGGATATTGAAATCCTCCTGCGGGATGAATTAAAGCTAAAACCCAGAGAGGTTGCCGAATATAGCGACGAGGTGGCTCAGGGCAGGGTCATCCGTACCGATCCGGCCATGGGAACAACCGTTCAGGTGGGTGCAGAGGTGATCATCTACAAAAGCCTGGGCCCCAATTTTCTGGATGTGGTTGTTCCCGATCTGACGGGACGCACCATGGATGAGGCCAGGAACATCCTTCAGGAGAAAAACCTGAGTATCGGCCGCATCTTTCCCGAAGGCCGTGATGGGTACAAAGGCACGATCATCAACCAGGTTCCCAGGGCCGGGGACACCATCAAGGAACTGTCACCGGTCAATATTTACTTCAGGGATGATGAAGATACCTCCGCGGGCGACGGTATGGGCTTTAGCAATGTCGTTGTTCCCGGAGACGGGCACATTTCCGAAGCCATTGTCCTGCCAGAAGGAGTCACTTTTGGTGACGATATTCAGCTTGTTGTGTTTGCATACCCGGGCAACACCGGCGAGGAAGAGATACTGGCCAATGTGAACCTGAAGAGGTCCGGGTTCCCCAGGACTGTCCTGGTTCCTGTGTCTGCGGGCCATATCACAACGATTAAGGTTTATATGGATGGCAAGCTGCAATACCAGAAGGATATCATCGGCAAGCAGTAAAGGAACGGAGGAGTGCTTTTGCCAGAAGGTTTGATACTGAAAGGGATAGGCGGTTTTTACGAGGTTGAAGGGGATACCGGTCTTTATGCCTGTAAAACAAGGGGTATTTTCAGAAAAAGGGGAATCACTCCCCTGCCCGGAGATCATGTTCTGTTCACCATCACCAATGAAACCCTTCGTGAGGGATGGATCGAGGAAATTAAAGAAAGAAGGAATTCTTTTGTCCGCCCGCCTGTTGCCAATGTCAGGCAGGTTGCCGTCGTCATGTCGGGAACCAGCCCGGAGCCAGATTTTCTTTTAGTGGATAAGCTGCTGGTTTCAGCATTGCAAAGTGATATACAACCCATCATCATCATAAACAAGACCGATTTGCTGGATGCAGACAGCCTGCAGCAAATGGAAGCCATCTATGTGGGGACAGGGTTTCCTGTTATCCCGATGAGCAAGGTTACGATGCAGGGATACGATGACCTGCATGACAAGCTAGAGGGCTCCTGCACAGTTTTTGCCGGACAATCCGGGGTGGGCAAATCTACCATCCTGAACATGATCATGGATGAATGGGTGATGGAAACCAACACGGTTTCTGAAAAAATACAAAGGGGCAGGCATACCACCCGCCATGTACAGCTGTTACCGCTGGATTGCGGGGGATATGTTGTGGATACGCCGGGTTTCAGCTCTTTTACCCTGGAGGGGCTCAAGCATGACGAGCTGGCCTGGTACTACCCGGAATTTGAAAAAGTACAGGGCAAATGCCGGTTTAATGGCTGTAACCATATCCATGAGCCGGAATGTGCCGTGAAAAACGCAGTCGAAGCAGAGGAAATATCTCCAAAGCGTTATGAGTGCTACAAGAAGCTTTATGAGGAGTTAAAAGAAAGCTATGAACAACGTTACCGATGAAAAAGGGATTTTGGTTGCACCTTCGATTTTATCGGCTGATTTTACGCGACTGAAAGAAGCCCTTGACCTGATAAAAAACTCCGGCGGGGACTGGGTCCATGTGGATGTGATGGATGGGCACTATGTACCGAACCTGACCATCGGGCCTCCGGTGATTGAATCCATCCGCGGTGCGACGGAGATGTTTATGGACGTCCATCTGATGGTGGTTGAACCCGATCGGCTCGTTCCCAGCTTCATTCAGGCAGGTGCCGATATGATCACCGTTCACGCGGAAGCATGTACGCATTTGAACCGAACCCTGCAGTGCATCCGGGAAGCAGGCATAAAAGCCGGTATCGCGCTGAACCCGGCCACGTCGTTGTCCATGTTGGATTACAGCTGGGATGCAGTGGATATGATCCTGCTGATGACGGTGAATCCGGGCTTTGGCGGGCAATCCTATATTCCTCAGATGACAGGCAAGATCAGGGAATTGCGAGAAATGATCCAAATGAAGAATCCAGATATCTTGCTTGAGATAGACGGTGGGATCAGTACGGAAAATATTGCAGAGGTGACGGCAGCGGGGGCGAATGTGATTGTTACAGGTTCTTCTTTCTTTGGTGCTGCCGACCCGGCGCGCTATGTCCGTGAATTAAGAGAACTGGCAAAGGTTTTTTAGCAAGCGACTTCCCTCTATGTCTCAGATTTTCATACAAATCAGTAAAGAAGGTTATTGAATGGATGTTTTGATTGTGGGCAGTGGCAGTGTGGAATCATCGGAGCTTTTACAGCAGACTGCTTCCCTTGCACAGCTTTTAATATGTGCTGATGGCGGGGCCCGTCATTTCAAGAAAGCCGATATCACCCCCCATGTTGTGCTGGGCGATTTTGATTCCATCGATGCAAAACTACTGCAGGCTTATGAAAAAGAAGGAGTAGAGCTGAAAAAATACGACACCCGGAAAGATTTCACTGATATGGAGCTGGCATTGGATTACGCAGCAGAGCACGGTGCCACCCGTATTTTTATGATGGGGGCCATGGGAACGAGGATTGACCATTCCCTGTCAAACCTGCAGCTGCTGCATAAATTATTGGATAAGGGCATTCGGGGTATCATCCTGAACGAGAACAACAGGGTATATCTTATCAGGGATAAAATAAAGATCAGCCGAATGGATGGCTATAAAGTATCGCTTCTTCCCGCCACACCCGTTGTTGAGGGGGTGACCACCGATGGTCTGACCTGGCCTCTGTTTAGTTTCACCATGAATGTGGGTACAGGGCTTGGAATCAGCAATGAGTTTACCGAGGACACGGCAACGATCAGAATAAGCAGCGGGCGGCTATACGTTATTCTCTCAAAGGACTGATAGTTTTACCACTTTCGAACTGCAGCAGGGCAATAAGCCCTGTTTTTTGCTGCTCTGGCCAGAACGAAACAGCCGCACACCCTGCACAGCCCCTCCAGGCATTGATCGCATTGAAAACAGATTTCAAGACGTTCTTTATAAAGCCTTTCACCGGCTTTTTCGTCCGGTGAAAGGCTTTGTATGTAATCCTGAATGTTTTGTGAGAACTGCTCCCTGTTCAGGTTGTCGAAAAGACAATTACGGCATAAGCGTTCCATTATTGCTCCAAAGTAATGCTGATGACGCTTTTGGCTGGAATTTCAAAGGTAAGCCCGTCTTCTGTGACAGAGAAATTATCAAAGGATACGGGCTTAATCATTTCAGGAGCTTCAAAGGTGTTGTGATCGGCCATGGCACCGGTTAAAATGCGACCAGCCCCGTTTTTAGCCTTGAAACCATTAATAATGGTGTCTACGTGGCAGCTATCTGTAAGTGAAAGGTTGCACACGGTGATATGAAGCTTGCCTTCATTTGAAAGAGATACCGATTCGTGCAGGTTTGGTACGGTGTTGCTGTCCGATCCCACAGAACTGGTTTCAATAAAGCTTTCCAGAAGCTCGGATTCCTGATGCTGCTGATACATATCAAACACATGGTAGGTGGGCGTGAGTACCATTTTATCGCCCTCAGTGAGGATGACAGACTGAAGCACATTCACTATTTGAGCGATGTTGGCCATGGTGACGCGGTCGCTGTGCTTGTTGAAGATATTCAGGTTAATGCCAGCTACCAGAGCGTCCCGAAGGGTGTTCTGCTGGTAGAGGAAACCAGGGTTTGTTCCGGGCTCAACATCGTGCCAGGTTCCCCATTCATCCACAATCAGGCCGATGCGCTTTTCAGGGTCATACCGATCCATGATCTGTGAATGTCCTGTAACAAGCTGTTCCATCACGAGGGTTTTGCGCAGTGTCGTGTACCAGTCGTCTTTGGTGAATTGGGTTGCGCTTCCCTTTTTGGTCCAGTCACCCGTTACGGTATAATAATGCAGGCTGAGGCCATCTATAAACTGACCGGCCTGCTTCATAACCACATCGGTCCATTCATAATCCCCCGAATTAGGACCGCAGGCGATGCGGTAGATTTTATTCCTGCCGTAAGAGCGCACATAAGTTTGGTATCTGCGGTATAAATCGGCGTAATACTCAGGGCGCATGTTGCCTCCGCAGCCCCAGTTTTCATTGCCAACAGCAAAATATTTCAGGTGGTAGGGTTTTTCGTGCCCGTTGCTTTTTCGCAGATCGGCCATGGGGGAGATGCCATCAAAGGTCATATACTCCACCCAGTTTTGCATCTCTTCAACCGTACCGCTTCCCAGATTCCCGTTGACATAGGGCTCGCACTCCAACTGACGGCAAAGCTCCATGAACTCATCAGTACCAAAGCTGTTGTCTTCCAAGACACCGCCCCAATGGGTGTTGATCATTTTCTTGCGTTTCTCTTTCGGGCCTATGCCATCCATCCAGTGATATTCATCGGCAAAACAGCCTCCGGGCCAGCGTAAAACCGATATTTTAAGGTTTTTAAGCGCTTGTATGACATCCTTGCGCATACCATTAACATTGGGAATGGGGGAGTTTTCGCCCACATAGATTCCCTCATAAATACATCTTCCCAGATGCTCGGAGAAATGCCCATAGATCTCTTTGCTGATTTTGCTCTTCCTGTTGAAGGCGTTGATTATAAACCTTGCCATAATTTAGCTCCTCTCATTGAAACTCACATGGTAAGGGGACGATGTCATATCCCTACCATTGCCCGCCGGATTTTAACAGCAACCCTATTATATCATGAAATATCTACAAAAACCCTTGATTTTGTATTCTTTTTATTTTTATTGGCTGAATAACCGTGCATTCCGTGAATTATCATGAAATGCTCCATTCGCTCATAAGATTAAAGGAAACAACATATGAGGTGATGCCATGAAGAAGTTTGCGATTCTGTCCATAGACGGTGGAGGCGTTCGGGGGATCATTCCTTCGATCTTTCTTGCAACATTAAAGGACATGCTGGAGAATCGCGGGCTAAAAAAGCCCTATCATAAGGTTTTTGAACTAATGGCAGGAACCTCTACCGGAGGGCTGATTTCACTGGCACTCAGTGCTCCTCTGTATAAAACACCCAATGGAAATCTTTATGCTCCGGAGGGTGGGGTTATTCCGCAAAAACTGCCGCAACTGTACGAAACCATGGCAGACAGAGCATTCCCTGGAAACAGGCAATATGTGTGGCGTACAATACGGCAGTTTTTTACCAGTAAATATTCTGCCGCTTCCTTTCAGACTATTTTATTCGAACTATTTGGAACCTGCACCATAAAAAATGCACTGACGAATCTGCTGCTCACTTCCTTTGATATGAAATCCATGCAACCGGTCTTTATGAAAAAGCGCACCACCGAGGCTGGAGGTGAAACCGATCCGGACTTTTTTATGGTGGATGCGGCATTGGCCACTACCTCTGTTCCCACTTATTTTCCCCCTGCTCATGTGATGTCCGTGGATGACAGCGCTAACTACTGCCTTGTGGATGGGGGAATCTTCTGCATCAATCCGTCCATGAGCGCATTGACTGAGGCAAGGAAAATCAGCCCGGAGAGCGAATATATCCTGCTGTCCCTTGGAACAGGGACACAGAAGGAGGAATATAACACCGACGCCATGAGCCGATGGGGCTTTTTCAACTGGATCGCGCCCTGGCTGGGTGTTCCGTTGATCACTGCGGTAGGGGAAGGCCAGCGAATCAGCACCAATCATATGCTGAAAAGGTATCCCGGGGTTACCCTTTACCGCTTTGATGTTCAGTTGGACAACGGAAAGGGCCGGATTGACGATGGAAGCCCCGAGAATCTGAATTACCTGCACAAAAAAGCCCAGGAGATGATCCAGGACAATCATGAAAAAATGCAGGAAGTGTTGCAAGCGCTATTGATGAACGGTTGAAACAAGGATAGTTCTCTTGCTTTTCTTCTGCCAAATAAAGAAAAAGGATTACACGGTCATAGAGCAAGAGCTTTAAAAAGTGGATTACTGAGTAAGAAGCTTTAGCTGAATTTTAGTTTAGCTATTCAGCAAACTCAATTCCATGGAACTTTTAATGGTTCGGTTACTTATTCATTGTTACTTGGCATCAAATCCTCGATCTCTAGCATTTTTTCTTCAACAAGAAAGTCGAAGGTGTTTTCAAAGCTGCTATGAATAAAACTCCTGTCCTTAATCTGATTATTTGTTTGCCCCTCTTTATAATCGATTTGAATATACACACTTCTATAATTACTGGTTTTTCTGTTTTCAAACAAGCTATACATAGGATCTGACGCAAGAGTATCCTGTTTATATACATCCAGAAAAGCCTGCAGCTTATTGTCTTCTACTTTAACCTCATGACATTGGCTATCTTTTGTTTGGAACACAACACAAATAGAGTTAATATCCTCTGCGTTTTTTGTTAAAATAGGTTCATATCTTTCTCTGATACCAGGCAAAGACAGATATTCTCGTAATAGTTTATATATTTCTGTGTTATCCTCATAGGTAAAAAGCAAGTAATTACGCTCTAACAAGAAACCAGATTCAAGCCTGTACGCAAAACCAAGATTTATAAACTTGATACTTTCCATCTCTGGTTCGCTAGTATTCCATAGCTTTTCATTATTTCCAATCTGGGCCCATAATTTTTGGTTAGCCTCAAACAAACTCTTATTTTCCACAATATAGAGATGTATCTGCCGGATTTTTGCAATAACCTCACGATTCTCGGAAATTTCAGCGATAGATTCTCTTAGATACTTTACTTGTTCATCACCTAGAGAGCTTATTTGGTTATTTGAATATTTGCCATTGTATGTATCCAAATATCTGGCCGGAAACAAATGACTGTGCTCCTCGGGGTCATAATCCTCTGGTCTCAGTGCAAGTCGTATGTCGTTTTTCATATATGGGCTCATAGCCGCGATTTCTACTTTATTATCCAGAGGTATTCTTCGCTCATATCCGTATAGGTCAAATTCGATGCTGCAAAGCAATAGCGATAGCACAAGAGCAAACCCAATAAAACCCTTATACGACTTAAAAACCTTAAAGGTTTTTCGAATCAGCATTTCAGCCGAAAAATAGCCGATAAAACCACCAAAAAGAAAGGCGATGATATACGCGATAAGATTTGGACTGGTGCTAAAAAACGATAAGATCAAAGTTCCAAAAAGCCCAGCGGAACAAAAAGCAACACTATACTTAAAGATCGGCTTGACGAATGAAAAGCTTATTACATCAGTTGCAATCTCCATCTGCCGTTTATTATATAGAAAATAGCTTGACACGAAGAAAATAACACCGGCAATCACATACCCGATTAAGGCAGTAATATCTCCCTTATTCATTTGGAAACTACGATATAAACTGTTTATATAGTAAAGTGGAGAGAATGCTGCACTGTGTGTTGGGTTTATAACATATTTATCAGTATATCCAAATACGAAGCTATGAAAGATGATCACAAATATACGTTCAAAAAAGACTGCAAGAAAGTTAAAGATATAAAAGAAGATTGCCTGCGTTGTTATTTGGCCGGTGAACATTCCAGCAAATACTGCCAAGCCATATAGAAGGAATGTCATAATCAGACTTATCCCCAGCCATTTAAATGTATAAGAAAGGATTGGAAACCCCGCTATCAGCTCTACTGCAATCAAGAAGATACCATTAATAACAATGGGAATGGTTACAAGAAACAACCCCGACAAATAGTTCGTCACAAATAAAGTCGACCGGGTTAAGGGTAAGGAATGGATCATTGCTGTATTTTTTGGAAAGTACATATAAAAGAAAACAGCCAACGCAGCAGCTAGTGGAAAGAACCCAAAAAACAATAACAACTCCCTGCTATTGACTATTCTATCCCCCAGCGTAGCAAGCAGTTCAGGATTGGCAGTCTTTGTCGCCCAATCTATTCTAAGCAGGTAATCAACAAAAAATATAAACAAGCAAAGCGTATATGAAAACGGGATGAGCCAGAATCTTTGGATATTGTTTTTGAAGATCCCTTTATTAAAGTGAGATGTTTTTAATGACATAATCCATACCTCCAAGTTCATTGATAAAGATTTCTTCAAGTGAAAGCGGCAGAGCATCAACAAAAAGGGGATTGGCCTTGTTAACCTCTGCCAGTATTTCCTCGCGGCTTCCTTTTACGATCAAAACCCATACTCGTCCACTTTGCTGCCGGTTTAGAATATTTTGATGCAGACATTATCATATAGTTTCTGACCCTCTACTGTGATTGTGCCGGAATCAGGGATAAACACCCCCGCCATATGCTTTATCATCGTGGTTTTCCCTGCCCCATTAGGACCGATAAGCCCATAAACAGAGCCCTTTTTTATTGTGGCGTTGACACCGTTCAATGCATAAAACCCATCGAATGATTTTTTAACATCTCGTATTTCGATCATTCTATATTTCCTCCTTGTGTTGAAGGATGTGAAATCGCGCTTTTAACAATACTCATAATTTTGATTTCAGAATCCCCTAAATACGAAAGCTCACAGACTGTGGCCTTAAGAATATTATAGAGGTCATCAACTCTCTTGATATCGGGCTTTTTAGGTGGGGGTGCCACAAAGTTACCTCTGCCTGTTACGATATAAATGAATCCATCGGCTTCCAAATCCTTATAAGCCTTTTGGATTGTGTTAGGATTAATAGAGGTACTCTGAGCAAGCTCACGAATGGATGGGAGCTGTTCGTCCTGCTTGATTGCCCCGGTGATAATCAAATGTTTTATACTGTCTTTAATCTGTTCATAAATAGGCTTGGGATTTCTCAAGTCAATTGTGATGATAATAAACCACTTCCCCTTTGCTTGATAATGAATGAAGGCTTGGCCCAAACTGCTGTATTCTGCATTTTGGGGCCGTACATGGCTGTAGACTGAGCATGCGAACTAAGTGTACTATGAATGATAGTACACATATTATAGGCGCAATACATATAGTTGTCAACATATAAAAATGAAAAGATATATCTTCGGCGTATTTTGGTATCTCCAGAATATCAGAACAAAACATTTGAATAAGATAGAATGATGTTATTCCGGATAAATGACACAAAACCTTTAAGCATAAAAGAGGATAGGAAGTAAAAAAAGGTGGGGCAATAACCTTTTTTCCCCCCTTGACAAACCTGAATGGATCTGTTAAGCTTTCAATTAATTCATATTGTTGAAACCTTTGATTGAGAGTAGTAGCATAAACCACTTCATCCAAAGAGAGCCGCAGGTGATGGGATTGCGGTGTTGAAGCTTATCGCGAATGGGCTCATGAGGGCGGTGCAGAAAGTTTAAAGTATGCCAGCCGGGATCTTCACCCGTTATCCATGAAGCATGTATGACCGTACATGAAACAAGCGGCGCGTTGGCGCAATTTGGGTGGTACCGCAGAGATTACAGTCTTTGTCCCTGACATGGGGATGAAGGCTTTTTTATTTGTTTAGAAAACTCCTGTGAATGGGAGTCTAAAATAATTAGAGGAAAGGATGATAACCATGACAGCAATACCTTACAAAATTTACTTATCTGAAAAGGAGCTTCCGAAAAGCTGGTATAACCTGAAAGCCGCCATGAAAGAGCTGCCGGATCCGATGCTTCACCCGGGCACATTGAAACCCTGCACCATAGACGATTTAAAACCTATCTTTTGTGATAAACTGTGCGAGCAGGAAATGAACAGCAAGGATTTGTATATCGAAATCCCGGAGGGACTGTTTGAGTTTTACAAAATGATTCGTCCTTCCCCGCTGATCCGGGCATATGCTCTGGAAAGAATGCTGGACACCCCGGCTGAAATCTACTACAAGTTTGAAGGTACGAACACCTCGGGCTCACATAAGCTGAATACGGCTGCAGCCCAGGCCTATTACGCCAAAGAACAGGGCATCACCAGCTTGACCACAGAAACCGGTGCGGGCCAATGGGGCACTGCCCTTTCCATGGCTTGCGCATTTTATAATATAGACCTGACGGTTTATATGGTAAAGGTTTCTTCTCAGCAAAAACCCTACCGGAAAACAGTCATTGAAACCTACGGCGGAAAAGTGATTCCTTCACCGTCCGATACCACCGAGGCAGGCAGAAAGATTCTTGAAGCTATGCCGGAAACCGGTGGCTCTCTGGGTTGTGCCATCTCCGAAGCCATAGAAGTAGCACTGAAAACTGAGAACTGCAGGTATGTTCTGGGCAGCGTTTTGGATCATGTGCTGCTGCACCAGTCCATCATCGGTGAGGAAACCAAAATAGCTTGTGAGAAATACGGTATTCAACCCGACATCATCATCGGCTGTTTGGGTGGAGGGTCCAATTTCGGGGGGATTGTCGCACCTTTTATGGGCGATAAGATTGCCGGAAAAAACAATATCCGCTTTATTGGTGTGGAACCTGCTTCCTGCCCAACACTCACCCGTGGAAAATTTGCCTACGATTTTGGAGATACCGGAAAAACCACGCCGTTGTTTAAAATGTATACACTAGGTTCCGGGTTCATTCCGTCACCCAATCACGCAGGCGGCTTAAGGTATCACGGAATGAACACCATAATCTCAAAACTATATGATGATGGACTGATGGAAGCTCGTACGGTGACACAGACAAAAGCATTTGAAGCAGCGGTATCTTTTGCTCGTTGTGAGGGTATTCTGCCCGCGCCTGAATCCTCCCATGCCCTGTGCGCAGCCATGGATGAAGCTATGCTGTGCAAGGAAACCGGCGAGAAGAAAACCATAATTTTTGGCCTGTCGGGTACCGGATACTTTGATATGACTGCATACAACAGCTTTAACAATGGAACAATGGCCGATAATATTCCTACCGATGAAGATCTGGAGAAGGGCTTTGCAACAATTCCAAATATAGGGTAATTTTGTAACGCGCAAAAAGCAAAAACAAATGAACTCATCGGGAGTGTGAATATACAGAACATATTCACACTCCTTTCTTTTATCCGCAAATGGTACGGCAATGCAAATGGTTGTTCTGAAGATAGTTCCTTGTTTGCTAAGATATTTCTTCATTCTGCATGAGACCGAATAAAAATAGACCTGGTAATTGTTTGAACAACCTAAACCAAGTAAAAATTCAGCAAATAGTCTGGTATAATTTCACTTTCTGTAATAGTATGATAGATAGGATTGAAATCTGGTCTGTGTACGACCAACCTTAATCGGCTGTTTGAAAGCCTCTTTAGGCTGGAAAATCATGAAAACAAGGAGCGTTTGGATTATGGGAAAGGTAAATGTAGTGATTGTCGATGCGACAGGGAACAAGGAGCAGAAGGTGGGCTTGCCCGATGATATCAAATGCGGAATTATCATGGTGAAGCTGATCGAAAAGATCAAACTTCCATCGGTGGGCCCGGACGGTAATCCGATCAGCTACAAATTCATTCATAAAGTGACGGGGCGACAGCTTCTGGAAAACCAAACCCTGGGTGAAGCAGGAATCAAAGATGGTGATGTATTAAGGCTTCAGCCTGAAATCACGGCGGGAAAACAAGATGGATAATCAATTCAATCTGGATGCTCCGGAGTTTACAGAAGATAAATACGCCAGGCTAAGGCTGATCAACTGGTGGGATCAGGGCCGCCTGTCCAAAGCCGTTGTTCTGGTGGTTGGGGCAGGCGCAATCGGGAATGAATTGATCAAGAATCTGGCCCTGCTGGGTATTGGGAAAATCCTGATTGTCGATATGGACAGAATCGAGCATACCAATCTGACACGGTCGGTCCTTTTCCGCGCCGGGGATGTAGGCCGTTACAAAGCAGAGGTCGCGGCGGAAAGAGCCATGGAGATGAACCCTGATGTCACCGCAAAAGCGTTTACGGGCAATGTGATCGATGACCTGGGGCTTGGGGTGTTCCGGCGTGTGGACGTGGTCCTCGGCGGGCTGGATAACCGTGAGGCCAGGCTTGGGATTAATCAGGCCTGCTACAAGGTCAACAAACCCTGGATAGATGGTGCCATTGAAGTGTTGAACGGTATAGCCCGCGTATTCATGCCGCCGGACGGGGCCTGCTACGAGTGTACCATGACCGAGACCGATTGGAAGCTGATCAACAAGAGGAAATCCTGTGCACTGTTAACCCATCAACAGATGGCCGAGGGGAAAATCCCCACCACGCCTACCTCTTCCTCGATCATCGCGGGCATTCAGGTGCAGGAAATGCTGAAGCTGCTGCACAGGGACAGAAATCTTCCCACGCTGGCGGGTAAGGGCTTTGTGTTTAACGGCTTGACCCATGATTCCTATATTGTCGAGTATCAGTACAAGGATGGCTGCATGAGCCACGAATCTTATGAAGAAATAACTGAAATGCCATGGTCTGCCAAAAGAACGACCCTTGGTACAATTGTGCAGTATGTGAAAAGGGAAATGGGAGAAAAGGCGGTACTAGACCTCGATCGGGACATTGCAACGGTTGCGGAATGTACTTGCGGCCATCATAAAAATCTGCTGTTACCGGTACATAAGCTCCGCGGCGAAGACCTGTCCTGTTCCGCGTGCGGAAAAGTCATGAGTTTCAACACGGTTCACAGCATGGATGGATCAGAGACGTTTATCTATAAAACTCCCATGGAAATCGGAATTCCGATGCTTCATATCCTTACCGGCAGGGTCGGCACACGGGTAAAATACTTCGAGCTCTCAGCGGATGAAGCGGAAACAATGGGCTAACAGAAAGGAACTGATATCATGACGGCCAGAATCAGAAGATTATTATCAGACTTTGAGCAGGTGAAAAAGGATTTCAGCGGCCACCCGTATATTACTGTAGAGCCTGTTGGGGAAGAACCTCCCGAGAGGTACCGGGTTACCTTTTTCGTCAACGGAATTTACCTGCTGCCGGACGGAAAGGTTGAAACCCTTGCAAGGCACGAGGTAGAGATTACCTTGCATGCAGAGTACCCAAGGTACAAGCCCATTTGTAAAATTTTAACGCCCATATGGCACCCGAATTTCCGCGATGGGCAAATTTGTATCGGAGATATCTGGGGAGCGGGAGAGTCCCTGAGCGATATCATCATTAATATCGGGGACATGATCCAGTACAAATCCTGGAATTCGTACAGCCCTCTGTCTGCTGAAGCAGCAAAATGGGCCATAGAGAACAAGCATCTGTTTCCCGTCGGGAACCTGAACCTCTATCAGCCGGATTATTCAGCGGCTTCCGATGAGTTTGAAATTGATCTGCTCGATGAAATCGCTGTGGTGGAAGAAAGCGGGGAACCTCAAATAATGGATCAGGAAGCTGTGTCATTTACTTCAGCTTCCATTGGGCAGACAGCTGACGGAATGGCTGCAAAAGCTTCAGCCTGGCAAACAACCGATGAAAAAGCAGCAACGATACCGATGAGCCCGAAAACCGATAAATTGGCAGAGAACGATTTTGAGATAACAGCGGATGACCTGAAGGATGTTGTGTATATACCTTCGGCCCAAAGAATGCAGACGAGCAGTATGCATGGCGGGGTTGTAAAGGGAAAGCGTGTCAACTTTAAAACGGTGTTGGTCAAGGGCATTCTTTGGGCTTTTTTAGGCGCTATTCTTGCCTTCGCCCTGCAGGAGTCCCTTGGAAGCCTGACATCTGGTAACCGGTTTTTACGCAACTGGGGTTACGACGAAGTGGCAGCATTGATTGAAAAAATAGAAAACATGGGTGATACTAACGATATCAACGACCTCAACGAGCTTTATGATCTGCAGGCGCAAATCCAGATACCGGAGCGAGAGCTCACATCAGTCATTAATATGTCGCATAATCTGGAGTCGTCGTTTTTTGCCGCATTCATTGCTTTTGGTCTTGGGCTGCTGATGGGCGTCGGCGAAGGCGTCTATTATGGTTCAAAGGAAAAAACCCTGAAATATGCCGGTATAGGGGCCGGAATCGCACTGGTGATCGGTTTTGTCAGCGGATATATTGCTCAAACCATGTATACCATTCTGCTATCTGATGAGGCCTCCAGCTTTGCGTCAGCCTTCACCAGGGGTGTAGGCTGGTCCATTATGGGGTTGGGTGTAGGTTTATCGATAGGGCTGATCAGGCCTGAGAAGAAGCGCATGCTGTACTGCACACTGGGGGGCCTTGGCGGCGGTTTCCTGGGTGGTTTTTTGTTCAATTATATCTACCTTATTATCAATTTTGGATATCGGGACACAGGTACTGCCGCGCGCGCCGTTGGAATCATTATCATGGGGCTTTTAATCGGGTTGGGCATAGGGCTGCTGGAGC
The DNA here is from genome assembly GCA_964450305.1 of uncultured Ruminiclostridium sp. Classification (GTDB taxonomy): domain Bacteria; phylum Bacillota; class Clostridia; order DSM-8532; family DSM-8532; genus JAAYJG01. The sequence goes on along the minus strand of CAYVFB010000001.1, from coordinate 45,406 downwards.
AATTTGCAAAGCAGGCGTGGCTGAAAGTTACCCGTGGTGAATTTGAGGGCAAGGAATATCTTGTATTCGCAGGGACAACCAGTATCGGCAACAGTGGTAAAAACGCCATTGTTTTATTCAAGGACAAGCTGGTTGGTCCGAATCACTGTGATATTATCCTTGAAGGATACAAATATGTGCTGATCGACAAGGGAACACCCATGGGTACAGTAGTGAACGGTATGAGGATCAGCCGTCACATTTTAAACAGGGGGGATACCATCGCCATCGGAAATACGGTGATGGTATTCAACACGAAATAGTTTCAGCCGACAATAGCCTGCATAATATCGTATAAAATGAGTGCCGGCCAGATTGCGGCGGTAACCCTACAAAAATTTAGCTGCACCTTTAGGCGACAGTTTTTGTTCCTGAGGTCTGAACAAGGTGGGAAAGTGAAAAAGATTCTTCAAAACATCATCAGCATATTGCTTACGGCTATGCGCGGCTCTATAACAGCGGCGGTGTTGCTCTGCGTTCTGATATCTGGTGCGTTGTTCCCGACAAGGGTGCGCGCCATCGGTTTTGATGCGGAAAAAACCTATGATTCAGTCTTTGTCATCTATGCAGACCGTTCATTAGGCAGCGGTTTCTCCCTCGGTAAAGATCTGGTCATTACCAATGCGCATGTGGTAGCCGATGCTGATAAAATAACCGTCGTAAACTACCATGGGGATGAGTTTAAAGCCAATATTTCTGCGTTTGATGAAGAGCTGGATATTGCTGCTTTGTGGGTAGAGCATGCGGATTTCCCGCTTTTAACAGTAGCAGATTACGACGACTGTAAGATTGGTGAGGACGTATATGCCATCGGTACTCCGAACAGCATGGACTACACACTGACGAAGGGTGTTCTTTCTGCAAAAGACAGAAGGCTTGGCCCCAACCTGTATTTACAAATAGATGCTGCCATTAATTCAGGGAACAGCGGTGGTCCATTGCTGAACGACAATGGCCAGGTGATTGGTGTGAATACACTGAAAATCACCAACAGCGAAGGTATTGGCCTTGCTGTTCCAATGACGACGGTAGCAGCTTTTCTTGAACGCAGCGGTATTGTGATCGATAACGAAGGCAATGTTTCAGGGTTGACCAAAGAACCGTATATCCAGACAGAGGAGATAAAACCCAAACCATTCAGCCAATCTCCAGATGCCCAAAGCAGGCAGGCGAACCCTCAAATCACATTGCTGATCATTCTGCTGGTAATATCTATGGCAGCCAACGGGTTCCTTGCGCTGTTATTGATCAGAAGAAAGATAATGGATCATAAACCTAATCCTTCGGAACGAACAGATTTTGAAATCGAATTTTTGGAGTGATGATTTTATGGCGAAAAAGAAGATCTCTAAAAAGAGCAAGCAGGTAGATCAACCTGCTCAAAACGAAGAAAATGGATTGCCGATGAATTTTGTGGAGGTCGGCGAGCATGCGGCTGAGGGAAAGGGAATCTATATCGCTCAGCCAGTATACAAAGCTATCCATAGGTTTACTCGTGGCAAAACCACCAATGAAAGCGGAGGCCTTCTGGTAGGGGAGGTTGTTGAAGAATTTGGGAAAATGAATGTTTTGGTCAATGGCTTTATTGAGGCAAAATACTGTGAAGCCACCCCTACGACCCTGAAATTCACTCACGAAACATGGGAGTTTTGCCATAGGGAAATAGCTAAGAAATATCCCTCGCAGAAAATTGTGGGTTGGATTCATACCCATCCGGATTATGGCATTTTTCTGTCGGAATATGATAAATTCATTCAGAATAATTTCTTCAAGGAAGATTACCAAATTGCTTACGTGGTCGATCCCATTCAGGGTTCTGAAGGTATTTACTATAATTCCAACGGGAAACTGGAAAAATCGCACAGCTTTTATATCTTCGATAAAATTGGGGCCAGGATCAATATCGGCGAGCAACAATCCGAAACTGCCGAAGCATTTTCTTTTTCCCCGAAAGATATTGTCATTGCAGCACTGGTTGTCGTGGTGATATTCCTGACCTTTTTTGTTGGGGGCCTGCGCAGCAGAATCACCATCCTGGAACGCAACCTGAAGCAAATGGAATCCAACACTTCACAACTATATCAAAATATACTGTATATGCATGAAAATATCGAACAACTAAACGGGGCTGTAAACCAGAACAGAAATTCCGATGGAGCAGGAAACCCGCAAGTCCCGAATAATTAGCTAACCATTCATCATTTGTGTGTTTTGGCAAAACTATCGAAAGAGAGGATTTCCAATGGAGGATTACATTGGCAAGACATGCCCCTACTGTAAAACGATCATTCAAAAAGAAGAAAACATTATTTTGTGCAGTGACTGCGGCATGCCCCACCATCAGGAATGTTGGATAGAAAACCAGGGATGTACGACCTTTGGCTGTTTGGGTACGATTCAGGCAGTGGACCAGGGCATGGCCCAGAGCGCGATGGAAATTCCGCTGCAATTCAATGAAGAGCAGTTGAAATGCTTTAAATGTGGTTTACTGAATCATTTTTCAAACACATTTTGCAGAAAATGCGGTGCCAAGCTTTTAAAACCTCTTGGCTCAGACGGAACATCTCACACTCAACTCCGGGATAATCCTCAGCATATATCGCATACAAACCAGGGTGCAATCCAGACTTCGATGCCATATAAGCCCATGGGTGCACAGACTGTTCAACCGCAGGCTCCGGGACAACCTTACGGAAGTTCTCCGTTAGGCCGTCACTATTCTTCAAATGCTGGTATTCCCATAAATCCGCAAACATCCCCGCAATCATACCAGAATAACACTGACCCCTTGAAAATTGAAAGTAATATGCCCCATAACGCAGCCACAGTAAGTTTGCCGGGAGGTCAATTGCCTTATGGAAGCACCTCACCAACAGGTGCGTTCACGCCTCATAACGCGGCCTCGGCCAGTTCGCAGGCATCTCACCAGTCGTATGATAATACAGAAAATCATATTGGCTCCACTTCCAGTGAGAATGACTTTATTAAGGTAAATCCCGACTACTATCGCCGGAAGTTTATAGAAATGAGGATAGAAAACAGAAAGTTCAGCTGGAACTGGTCTGCATGGTTTTTTAATGTGATTTGGTGCTTTTACAGAAAGATGTACAAGGTGGGTTTGTTCTTCACGGGTATTCTGTTACTGGGCCTTTTACTGCCTGAGATAGAGCCCATACTGAACCTCTTGACAGCCCTTTCATTGGGAACTTTAGGAAACAGCTTTTACATGCGCTATACTGAAGCTGCCCTGAAGAAGGCTGAAAGCATTCCGGACTTGCAACGGTACACCTACCTTCGTAAAAAAGGTGGAATCAGTATCAGCGCAGTCGGCCTATTTTTCGTTGGATTACTCCTTGTTGGCATCATGATTGGCGTAATCACGGAATTCCTGTCCTATATGGGTTAATGGGAGTAAAACATGAAAGAAGTCTCTGTTGAAATCGAATTGTTTGAAAATGGAAACCCCCGGAATTGCTCTCTTCAACTCCCCCAAAATACAATCCAAAAGGGAAACATAGGAGAGGATGATGTTAAGGTTTTTATTCGGGAAGGTGTCTATACTCAGATCGAGGAACTGGCTTGCTCGGATACGAAAAAAGAACTGGGCAGTATCCTGCTGGGAAGCTCACTGCTGATCAACGGAAAAGCCAATGTCCTCATTTCGGATTTTATTGAAGCGAAATATGCCGATGCAACGGCCTCGACCCTCACCTTTACCCACGAAACCTGGAATTATGTTCACGCTGAGCAAAGCCGGCTTTATCCTGGCTTGAAAATTGTAGGCTGGCAGCACACACATCCCGGTTATGGCGTGTTTTTATCGAGCTTTGATCTGTTTATTCAGGAGAATTTTTTCAACCTGCCTTTCCAGGTTGCTTATGTGATCGATCCCATCAGAAAAAACCACGGATTTTTCCAGTGGAAGGACAACAAAGTACAAAAGCTTGGGGGGTTCTTCCTTTATCAAGAAGCCAGAGGGGACAGGCACCTTAGTCCATATTCCCTCTAGCCTGAGCAAAAGAAACAATCAAAAAACCCCCGGCAGTATTACCGGGGGAATGTTGGGCGCCCAGCATGAGCGCAATCTTATCTTGTCTCCTGTCGTTATACCCGTACGTTTTTCCCTACGATTAATGGCCAGTTCCGATCCCCGTTCAGTTGCTTTCCAAAGCTGATGGCAACGTTTTTATCCAGAATACAATTGTTCAGCGAAGCATTTTCAAAAACCTCGGCGTTCTGCATGATGATGCTGTTGCGGACAACAGCGCCCCGCCGAATCTTCACACCCCGGAACAGGATACTGTTTTCCACATTACCTTCAATGATGCATCCATCTGCCACGATGGTGTTTTTCACGATGGCTTCTTCGTTGTATTTAGCCGGTGGCTCATCTTTGACCTTCGTAAAGATTTTTCCATTTTTCACAAAAAGCTCATACCGTACGGCGGGATCCAGCAGTTCCATGTTCGCCCTGTAATATAGCTGAATGGTGCTTAACGGACGCCAATAGCCTTTAAATTCATAAGCGTAAAGCCGCAGTTCGTTGATCCTTCGTATGAGGACATCTTTCACAAACTCGAAGTATCCATGCGCTGCGCTATCCTCCAGGAGCTCGATCAGTAATTTGCGTTTAATGAGGTAAATCCCCAGGGAAGCAAAGTTGCTTTTGGGGTTCAGAGGCTTCTCCTGAAAGTCGATGATCTTTTGATCGCTGCCCCGTTCCACAATGCCCAGGTGACTAAGTTCATCTTTGGGCAGATCATCCATCTGCCGGCAGGCAATGGTGATATCGGCATCCTTGTCCACATGTTGCTCCAGCATTTCGGCATAATTCATATTATAAATGGCATAACCCTGATTGATCAGGACGAACTCCTCATTGCTGCGCTTAAGGAAGGTCAGATTGGCATACATCGCGTCCGCTGAGCCTTTGTACCAGCCTGTTCCATACTCTGAAAGGTAGGGCGGAAAGATAAACAGACCATCGTTTTTTCTGTCCAAATCCCACTCCTTACCCGAACCAAGGTGATCCATGAGGGAGTGAAAGTTGTACTGTGTGGGAATCCCCACATTGCGTATGCCTGAATTGATCATATTGGACAATGCAAAATCTATGGCGCGATATTTTCCGCCAAATGGAACCGCGGAAATGGAACGCTCCATTGAAAGCTCCTTGAGCCGATTGTTTTTTCCTCCGGTTAAAATGATCCCCATGGTGTTATTCATTAACCTCACCCCCCTTGATAACTGCTGAGCCTGATGGGATATCCAGTGTTTTAAAATCCGGTGCCTGCAAGTGATTGTCCAAAACGACATTGCAGCCAATGGCGGCATTATCGGGGACAAAGGTGTAGGAGCCGATCACTGTAATCCTGGACTGATAAACCTTTGGATTGTAAGAGCTGTCCTTGTACTCGCCTACGCCGGTTTTTACGTTGAATCCGATGGTTGTTCGCTCACCAACGATAGTGCACAAAACCCTGGAGCCTGCTTTGATAATGCTGTTGGACATAATGATAGAGTCTTCGATCTCAACATCTTTTTCAATGGTGACCCCGGGAAACACAACCGAATCCTTCACGTGACCGTAAACCATGCAGCCCTCAGCGATGATGGAGCGTGTGACATGACCCGTATCACCGATGAAATGAGCAGGTTTTACAGGGTTGGGTGTATATATTTTCCAGTCCGGATCAAAAAGGTTGAACTGAGGAACACGGGTGATCAGATCCATATTGGATTCCCAATAGGCCTGTATGGTCCCAACATCCCGCCAATAGCCCGTAAACGGGTATGCCCAAATGCTGCGGTTGTCTGCCAGCAGCTTTGGAATGACATTTTTCCCGAAATCATGATCCGATTGTTCGAGATGATGATCATCCATCAGGTATTTCTTTAAAACACCCCAAGTGAATATGTAGACCCCCATGGATGCTAAATTGCTTTTCGGGTTTGCTGGTTTCTCCTGGAACTCATAAATTTTACCATCCTCCGCGGCATTCATGATGCCATAACGGCCGGCTTCTTCTATCGGGACGCTGATAACCGAAATAGTGGCATCCGCATTGTTTTTCTTATGGAAGTCCAGCATTCGGGCATAATCCATCTTGTAGATATGATCTCCGGAGAGGATGACGACAAATTTGGGATCCAGTTCGTCCACATAATGAATGTTCTGATAAACCGCATCTGCTGTCCCGGAATACCATTCACCCTTTTGTTGTTTGGTAAACGGGGACAGTATGGTGACGCCTCCGTTCATCCTGTCCATGTCCCAGGGTTTTCCGATACCGATATGGTGATTTAATTGTAATGGTCGGTATTGCGTCAGCACACCAACGGTATCAATGCCTGAGTTGATGCAATTACTGAGGGAAAAATCAATGATACGGTATTTTCCGCCATAAAGAACTGCCGGTTTTGCAATTTGCCGAGTTAAAACACCCAGGCGGCTTCCTTCACCTCCGGCCAGTATCAGGGCAATCATTTCCTTGGCCATAGCGTCTCCTCCCCTTCAGGATTATCTTCTGCTTTATGCGCAACGATTCGCAGTGTATAATAATATTCTATACTAATTATAAAATACCCTTTTTTAAAGAGAATAAAAACAAAAGATTGATTTCTTTTAAAAAAATTAGTATAATAAAGTAAAGTCAAAGAAAGTCAAAGTCGGAGGTGAGTGCCATGAAGTATTTAGATTATTATCAGGTTCTGGGTGTTGAGAAGGATGCGACCCAGGATGTCATTAAGAAAAGCTACCGTAAGCTGGCAAAAAAATATCATCCCGACGCGAACCCCGGTAATAAAAGTGCAGAGGAAAGGTTTAAAGAATTAAACGAAGCCTATGAGGTTCTTGGAGACCCCGAAAAGAGAAAAAAGTATGATCAGTTTGGCCATTCCATGAATTTCCAGAATGGGATGGATTTTGATCCCTCCCAGTTTGGTCATTATGAATTCAGAGGCGGGAATAACGATTTCAGCGATTTTTTCAACATGTTCTTCGGCGAGGGCGGATTGAACATGGACGATATTTTTGGTGGTGGTTCAGGAACGCAGGGCTTCCGTACAGGTTTTTCCTCAAACCGAAGGAGCATGCGCGGTGAAGATATTGAGGCTGAAATGCAGATCACCCCGGAAGAGGGGTTGGAAGGAAGTGAAAAAACCTTTTCAATCCGTACCGCAGCCGGAACAAAAACACTTTCGGTGCGCATCCCAAGGGGGGTTCCGGAAGGCGGCAGGGTAAAGCTGGCCGGTCAGGGTCATCCCGGCACAGGCGGTGGCCCCAGCGGGGATTTATATATCATCATACGGTTTAAGGAAGGCAGGTACAGGCTGGAGGGGAAACACCTGATCCAAAGGCTGGATATTGCGCCCTGGGTAGCGGCTCTTGGCGGTGAGATGAAGGTACAGTCACCCGATGGGGCAATTATGGTGAAAATACCGGCGGGCATCCAGAGCGATCAGAAAATTCGTGTACAGGGAAAAGGCTATGGCAAATCCAACGAAAACCGTGGCGATATGCTGATTCAGGTGAGAATCATGAACCCGCGACACTTAACCGATGAGCAGAAAAAGCTTTATGAAATGCTCAGAAAAACAGAGCAGTAAAGGATGATGGGGAGCAGGTTTTCCGGCATGCATCAGGGGGATCATTGACCATAAGCCATGGCCCATTTGGATCACCGGAAGGAGGATGAACAGGATGAATTTTGAAAAATTTACTGATAAAGCGCAGGAAGCAGTTGTGCAAGCACAGCAGCTTGCTATCAAGCTCGATCACCAGCAGGTGGATGGAGAACATCTGCACATGGCTTTTTTAGAGCAGGAAGATGGTTTGATTCCAAAGCTTCTGCAGCTATGCGGTGTCGATACGGAAAAAATGAAAAACGATCTGAATCAGGAACTGGATAAGATGCCCAGGGTATACGGTACCAACGTAAGCCAGGTTTATGCCTCCAGGCGTTTTAATCAGATTTTGCTCAAAGCGGAGGATGAGGCGAAGTCTTTCAAGGATGAGTTCGTCAGCGTGGAGCATATCTACCTGGTGATGATCGGCGAACGAAATACTCCGTCCAGCAGGCTTTTCACAAAATATGATCTGGATCGTGAAAAAATGCTTCTGGCATTAACCAAAATACGCGGGAAGGAGCGGGTGACCAGCAAAAACCCTGAAGAAGGCTATCAGGCCCTCACAAAATACGGAAGGGATTTGGTGGAGCTTGCAAAGCTGGGCAAATTGGATCCCGTTATCGGCAGAGACCAGGAGATCCGCAGGGTAATCAGCATTCTGTCTCGCAGGACGAAGAACAATCCTGTTTTGATAGGAGAGCCCGGAGTTGGGAAGACCGCAGTAGCAGAGGGCCTTGCCCAGCGCATTCTAAAGGGGGATGTCCCCGAGGGGCTGAAGGATAAAACCATTTTTGCGTTGGATATGGGTGCTCTGATCGCAGGCGCGAAATTTCGCGGTGAATTTGAAGAAAGGCTGAAGGCTGTTCTGAAGGAAATCTCTGAATCTGAGGGCCAAATCATCCTGTTCATTGACGAACTGCACACCATTGTGGGCGCCGGAAAGGCAGAAGGGGCGATGGATGCCGGGAACATCCTGAAGCCCATGCTGGCTCGCGGCGAGCTGCATTGTATTGGTGCAACCACATTGGACGAATACCGTAAGTATATTGAAAAAGATGCGGCACTGGAAAGACGGTTCCAGACAGTCATGGTCGATCAGCCAACGGTGGAGGATACTATTTCTATTCTGAGGGGGCTGAAAGAGAGGTTTGAAATCCATCACGGCGTCCGCATCACCGACAGTGCCATTATTGCCTGTGCAGTTTTATCCAACCGGTATATTACTGAGCGTTTTCTGCCAGACAAGGCCATCGATCTGATGGATGAGGCTGCCTCCATGCTCAGGATGGAGATAGACAGCATGCCTTATGAGCTGGATGAGATCAATCGGAAAATCATGCAATATGAAATTGAACAGCAGGTGCTCAGCAAAGAGACCGACAAAGGTTCTCTCGAGAGAAGAAACATGCTTGATCAGGAAGTTCGCGGCCTGAAACAGGAAGCTGAGGGTATGAAAGCCCAATGGGAAATGGAAAAGAGCTTCATTCAGAAGGAAAAGGATCTGAAGGAGGAAATTGAGCAGGTAAAACTGGATATCGAGAAGGCTGAAAGGGTTTACGATCTGGAAACCCTGGCCAAGCTGAAGCATGGGCGGTTGCCCGAGCTGGAAAAGCAGATGGAGGAATATAAAAAGCGCCAGGCTGACGTGGGAAGGCAGCTTTTGAAGGAAGAAGTCACCGAGCAGGAAATTGCGGAGATTGTGGCAAAATGGACCGGGATTCCTGTTGCAAAACTGGTGGAGCAGGAAAAGGAAAAGCTGCTGCACCTTGACAGAATCCTGCATCAGCGGGTCATTGGTCAGGATGAAGCAGTAAAGGCTGTGGCCGATGCAGTGTTGAGGGCCAGAGCAGGGCTGAAGGATCTGTCAAAGCCCATTGGTTCATTCATCTTTTTAGGCCCTACCGGTGTGGGAAAAACAGAATTGGCGAAAGCTTTGTCGGAAGCATTGTTTGACAGTGAAGAAAACATGGTGCGCATCGATATGAGCGAATATATGGAAAAGCATTCGGTCGCAAGGCTGATTGGGGCTCCTCCGGGCTATGTGGGGTACGAGGAAGGCGGTCAACTGACCGAGGCTATCCGACGCAAGCCCTATTCTGTGGTGTTGTTTGATGAAATTGAGAAAGCTCATCCCGATGTTTTTCATGTTCTGCTTCAGTTGCTCGATGACGGCCGATTAACCGACAGCCAGGGCCGGACAGTGAGCTTTAAAAACACTGTGGTGATTATGACCTCGAACATTGGCAGCTCGATCCTGCTGGAAGCGGCATCGGATGGGGAAGATTTTACGGATGAAATCAAAAATGCCGTTATGGACAGTTTGAAAATGCAGTTCAGGCCCGAGTTCCTGAACCGTATCGATGATGTGGTTTTGTTCAAGCCTCTTGGACGGCAGGAAATGTTCCGCATTATCGATCTGATCCTGGATGAATTGCGCGAAAGGCTTTCTGAAAGGGATATCAAGCTGGAGATCACGGAGCCTGCGAAGGACAGAATTCTGGATTTGTCCTATTCTCCCGCATATGGTGCAAGGCCATTGAAGAGGTTCATCCAGAAGGTGGTCGAGACCGATCTTGGCAGAAAGCTGATCTCCGGAGAGGTTCATGAAGGCGATACAGCAGTGATCGATGCCGAGGGTGAGCAATTACTGATAAAAGTGCAATAATGTGACACTCGGGCGCATTGCTTACCACACACCACAAAAAAGGGAGGCTTCTCTTATCATAGAGAATGCTTCCCTTTTCACTAATCTTTTAGCGAAGTGTACAAGGCTAAAAGAGGTATCAACCTGCGGCATTATGACTGCATTTTGAATGGCCTCTTTTTTTGCTCAAACTCCAAAGAATAAATACCGTACCTGTCACTATCCATACGATTGAGAATCCTTCCATAAAGCCCAGCCAGAAGTCAGAAAATGAATTACGAAATAACCTTGTTACAGTGAACATGAGTAAACCGGTTATATTGAATGGGATCATCAGCTTTTGCAGTTTTTTATTCATATGATTTCCTCCAGTTTCGATACGATGGATTAAAAAGTGAAATTATTGCGGGTAGCCGCTCACCTTTGCTTTGAAAAGCACTCCTTCCGGCAGAGCGAATTTGTTTTACGGGGTGGAACGTCCTGCTGCTTTTCTAAGAAAAGCAAGCTTTGCTTCTTTCACACAATTGTGACCGCGTCGAATGTTGATTAAACCAATTATCTCAAAGGCCAAGCCTGTTCCCAGCCCAAGCCCGACGAAGAATTCAGGCAGTGCCAGTAAATTTTTTAGCGTCAGTGTGAGGCCTATAAGGATGAGACCGATGGATAAATGATTGTTTTTTTGAATCCTTTTCATCAATATTTCCTCCGGAAAATTAAAGTTTTTTAAAGTAATACAGCTTAAATGCCCCGCGGATCAACGAAGCAAGCATTGTGGTACCAAGCAGGGTATAGAAAACCGTTTCGTCGAAGAAACCTGCTACAATGGTTGCAATTGCAGATATAAGAATAAACAGTACCATTCCAAAAGCCCCGGTTTTCTCCATAATCATTTTTCTGCGCTCATCATTTTCTTCGATGTACAGTTTCTTCAATGTGGCTTCATTTTTCATCGAACCCAAAAACTTAACAGTAAAGAAGACTAAAACCAGTTCAACCCCGCAAAAGGCACCCATATTGAAGCCCTTGATGAAATCAGGGACTGAAGGCGTATCCATCAATAGGCCTGAGACCAGAAGCAGGTAAAGTATGAAAGTGAAAATAGTAGTTAAAGCCAGTATGGTCACCCTTTTTTGAACTTTTATTTTGAATTTTTCCATGTTATATTTCCTCCACATCTGAAAAATCGAATACTTCCTCTATGGTAAGGCCAAAATACTTCGCGATTTTATATGCCAGCACAAGGGATGCTGTATACTTTTCGCATTCCAAAGAGGTGATGGTCTGCCTGGTTACTCCTACCGCAAACGCCAGCTCTTCCTGGGACAGCTTGTGCTGCTTGCGCAATTCAGGAATTATTGTTTTCACGAGAAACCTCCTTATTTCGATTGTATTGGTTGTAAAGTATACTTTGCATTTTCAGTATAGTACGCTTTGCACAAAATGTCAAGCATACTTTGCAAAAAAATATTTGACAGGACACAAGCGGTTAATTTTCACAGGTAAGCAGGCGCAGCCTACTGAATGAAGTGCCTGTTATACTGAACGAAGTAAAGGATCTCCGCATTACTCATGAATAGATCCTTCGCTGCGTTCAGGATGAACACATGCCTCTGAAGCAACTAAGTGGGGGTGTAAACAGTAACCGCAGGCGTAACAAAACAGGCAACCTGACCGGCTGCCTGCTTTTCTTTGTCTGATGAATTTGTACTTCATTTTTACCGTAAATTCAAAGCCTATCTGGTAGTTATTCGATGAAGCTTTTCAATTTTGGAAATGCTCTGAGCGCGTTATGATAAAATACATTATCCTGATATTCTTCAGGGATCAGATCGCGCACAAATTCAATATAAGGCATGACGGGCGCCAAAGGCCAATCCGAACCAAAAAGGAATTTGTCATACCTTTCAGCATAATCCAGCGCTTGCTTAAAATGATCCAGCACCAACCGGTTGGTTCGGTTTTTCCATATCTTTTGCTCATCGCCAACAATCAACCCGGACAGATCGGCAAAAACGTTTTCATTCTTTGATATGACTACAGCCGTATCCATCACCCATGGGTCACCAAAATGGGCAATGATGAAATTCAAATGTCTGTGCCTGACAGCCAGCTCATCGACCTCGAGCGGATGGGAATACTTCAGGCAGCAGCGATCGGAATACGTTGCTCCGCCATGAATAACGATGGCAAGATTGTATTCCTCTGCCAGACGATATATGGGCTCGTAGACCTTGTCATGGACATAAAAGGGATAATACCCGGCATATATTTTAATCCCAACTGTATTCGGAGCAGAGAGCACCGCTTCAATTCTTTTCAGTTCTTCCGCCGCTGCGCTTTGAAGCTTCAGCGGATTGATTCCAGGGCATAAGACCATTCCCCCGGGCATATCTTCGAGATCGAGCAGCATGGGGTTTGGCGATGTCTGATCAGGAAACCCATCCGGGGCTTGTTCAGTTAAACCCATCCCAATAGCGAGCATTACGCTTGCTTCCCTGAACTGCTTCATAAAGCCTGCCTTTGAATAATCCAGAAAAGACAGATCTCTGGCAGTTTGTTTAAAGCTTTCGATATTGGAAAAATGGATATGTGCATCAATGATCTTCATGGCTTTCTCCTTTAAAATCGAACTGAATATTTATCAGATCCCGCAGCATCGCTGAATCTAAAGTCTCCTGCGAAAAAATCAGGAACACAGGCGGTAAGGCGATTGTATCTCCATTCCTCATTTCCCGATGCATTCCGGCAAAAGCCATCAGAAGGCTGCTGTTCGCACCCACCTCAAGCAGTTGGTTATCCGTATCCGTATAAATCAATAGTTTTTCCTGTCTGTTTGGTGATTCATACAACAGGGGCTCGTTACTGCTGATATAGTATTGGTTTTTGCCTGCCATCAGGCACAGCTTTTCACCATCCTTCGTAATGAATCGCGCCCTGCTGCCTGCGATGTCGGGATCTGCCTGAATAAATACCGAGGTTTCGCCAGACTGCCATGGAAAATGCCGGCCTGAATTCTGATGGATGCGGTTAAAACTTACCAGGACCGGCAGCCCGGGCATGGTCAGATAGTAAAGCCCAAGGGTCAGACCACGGTATTTTTTATTCTTTGTTACTTGAATGGACATTTTGATTCCCTGCCACGTCTGATTGAAATTATCCGGTAATGTCACAAAACAGGTTTGCCTGGGTTCATCGAGCAGGGATTCGTTGGACAAGCCGTCGAAATACGGTGTAATGCCCCCGAACCAAGGGTTCCACCATGCTTTTATACCGGGGGTCGGGAAGGATGAATCAAACCATTCATGATCCCCATATTGCAGCGAGTACAACGCGTAAGAGAAGTCCGGAGAGGCCTTGATGGTCATCAGGCTGTTATTCAGCCAGAACACTTTTTTTCCGGAAACGGTTTCTGTTCCGCGTTGGATTGGGTTATGACCCTTGCGGAAGATGACAGTTTTCAATTCCTTCACAAAGCCCGCGATCTCGACCTGTGCCGAGATGATCTCCGGATTTCTGCCAGAACACGGCGATACCTTCAAAACAGCAGGCTCCGCCATATTCCTGTATTCTTTCAACCCAACTTTCATCTCACCCTCAACAATAGGATTACCATCGTTTATCTGAAGGGAGGTATGGTTCACAGCACCGGGAGATACCAGAACATCTTGCTTTAACGCAAAGGCGCGGAAATCCTGCCATCTGTCAAAGACGCCCATGGCAATGGTTACAGGCGTTGTTGACACCTTCCCGTCAGGAGGGATGATCCCCAGGGAATACTCAAAAAATAAGCCCCAGTCTCCAAATTGAATTGTTTGCTCCGGTTCCCAGCAAACCCCCCGGGAGGTATGGTTACCGAGTGAATAAAGCCAGTTTTCAGTGATTCTTGCGCTGTCCCAGAAAGGTGGCATCCATTCCGTATCTGCACCGATGCTGACAAAACGGTTTTCATAAGGCAGGACGCCTCTGAACAGATCCTGATGGAAGGTATCACTGAGGTATATCTCCTGATTGGTCTCGCTGGTCGAGTTGTTTTTAACCTCATAATGATGCTTGATGATCCCGCTGGTTTCAAGCCGGGTGATCACCGAAAGCTGAAGGCCCGGAAAATCATTCAGCGTATACGTTACAGTCATAACAACAGCATCGCCATCCCGAAAACATTCAACATGATCAGCCTTCTTGTCGGACAATTCCGACGAAAAGGGATGTCCGACTTTTGGGAAGACCCAGAACGGATTGCGATGATCCGAGTATATTCTGTTCGCCCACATGTTATTTTCCCGCTTGTTCAGATGAACCATATAGGGACCATTGAAAATTTCACAGAATTCCTCGCCCTGACCCCACAGGATTCCGTCCCGCCCCCGGAAAGCTTTACAAAGCTTTTTCGCAAAGGGTACTGTTCTTCCATCCGGCAACCTGGCTGTAACCATGAGGTTCTCAGTAAGAAACAAATGCTGGTGAAGAATGTAGGGTATTTCAACTGTCACGCGTTGTTCAGCAGCTAATGTAATGGAATGATTCGGTTCAGGGAATTGAATCCCCTCTATTACTGGCATTGAAAAATCGAAAGTGGCATTTTCCCTGAATTTATTCTCTAAATCAAGAATCAGGGCAGCTCTTTTATCCAGATAGCATTGATGCCCAGGCACATGCAGCGTGATGTTCGCCGGATATGCCGGAAGGATACCTGTTTTAAAAACAGCTTTCCCGCCATTGATCAAAAGCTCTGTAACGACGCAGGGATGAGTTCTTCCGGGGTCTTGCTCTTGTGTGACAGGGCCCGGATGAAAAACACCCTTCAGGGTTGTGTCACCGCTGACGACAACGGTTTGCTGCATCTCAAAGGTGATATTTTTATCGCTTCTGCCGCGCAGTTCAACTTTCAAAGGCTTGCCGGATTTGTTGACAAGGTGCCAGGTGATGGCATAATCCATGCCGAAGACCAGCTCATGCTGCTCAACTTCGGCAGAGATCAGGTAGTCATCGGTTTCGATCAACCGTATGCCCCTGCCGGTTCTCTCAAATTCGACACGAAGCCGTTTGCCGGAGTGCTCCCAGCTGTATTCAAAATAATCAAACCCGTTTTTATTTCTGCCGTCGGGCTTCACCTCAATGATCCTTTGGGAATCCTCGTACCAGTGTGCATCCTTAAAAAAATCGTTCAGGGCTTCGGTTTTCAATACCGTCGGTATGAAATTCATCAAATGGGTGGTATCATCTCGTTTCTCCCAGAAAAACCCACATTTTTTGTACAGCGGAACCGCTTTTGTGTTTCCGGGCCAGGTGTTCAGATCCACCCGGGGCCAGCCCAGCTCCACCGTACGCCTGACACAGGCCAGAACCAGCATTTTGCCCACTTTCCTGCCGTGATAATCAGGCCTGACATTTAACAGATTGATGTAAAGGGCATTTTCATCTTGGGTATATCTGTCCAGACTGCAATATCCCACAACCTCATCACAGGAATTTACCGCGAGATATACATTCAGGTGAAAGGCATTGTTGTGCTCACGGATGATTGCATCAGCCGTTTTGACCATATTCATGCCGTTCCAGCCACCTGCGCTTTTACCCCACATGTCGGCTATCTTTTCAGCCAGAGAGTGATCATATTCTACAATTCTTATTTCTTCCAAGGTTTACCTCCGGTTTCTATTAAGGGTTTTCAACCTAATACCATATATACAGGATTATATCACGCCGATGATCGGCCGAACAAGAGAAAGCACCGGTATAAGAGAACTCTACACCGCAGTTGTTTCTTTCTGAACTTTGTATTACAATGACATTGCAGACGTTATCATATGATATATGAGAAGCAGTCACCGCAGCTGCGACCAAAGGTAAGGTTGTTGTGGAGTTGATCTGTTGAAGGAGAGCGAGATAGATGGAGAAAAGTATGGAGTGGAATTATCTGGTTGAAAAAGCATTGCAGGCCAGGGAATTTGCTTATGTGCCTTATTCCGGATTTCACGTTGGAGCGGCTGTATTAACGCCGGATGGAGGAATTTTTACCGGGTGTAATGTCGAAAATGCTTCGTACGGCGCGGCAATTTGTGCAGAGCGAACCGCCATTGTAAAGGCTGTTTCCGCAGGTCAGAACACAATCACCGCCATCGCGATCGCCAGTGACAGCGAGGATCTGACATTCCCCTGCGGGATATGCCGGCAGGTCATCGCAGAGTTTGCTGTGAATGACATCCGGCTGATTTGCGCGAACAGAAATGGGGATTATAAAGAATACAGCATGAATGATATTTTGCCAAATGCCTTTACCAAGGATGCTTTGATCAAAGCTTAGCAGGGAGCTGTATCCACAGGAATAAATACCATAATGGAACAATACTTCCAATACACAGAATACACAGTTTGAAAGGAATAATCATATGGGATTTCATTCAGGTTTTGTTGCCATCATTGGCAGGCCGAATGTTGGAAAATCAACGCTTCTGAATTTGTTAACCGGGGAAAAGATAGCCATCATGTCCGACAAGCCTCAGACCACCCGGAACACCATCAAGACCATTGTCACCACGCAGGACTATCAGGTTGTGTTCATGGACACTCCAGGTCTGCATCGACCTAAAAACAAACTGGGAGACTTCATGGTGAAGTCTGCAATGAACACGCTGAAGGAAGTGGATGTGATTGTTTACCTGGTTGAAGCAACCGACAGGAGCATCGGCCCCGGTGATGCCAGGATCCTGGATGAGCTGAAAAAGGTGGATACCCCCGTGATTCTCCTTGTGAACAAGGTTGATCTTGTGGATAAACCAAAACTTCTGCCACTGATGCAGGAATACAGCCAGGTAATGGATTTCGAGCAGATAATTCCTGTCAGTGCGATTCAACCGCAAACAAAGGAACAGGTCATGCAGGAAATCGTGAAGCTGCTGCCCGAGGGAGAAGCCTTTTTTCCGGAAGATATGCTGACCGATCAGCCTGAGAAGGTGCTGGTTCAGGAGATGATCAGAGAGAAGATCCTTCTTCTGATCAGTGATGAGATTCCGCATGGCGTTGGTGTTGAAGTGATTCATTTCAAGGAAAACGAAGAGAAGGACCTTTTGGAGATCCATGCGAACATTTATTGTGAGAAGGACAGCCATAAGGGCATTATCATCGGAAAAAACGGTGAGATGCTCAAAAGGATAGGAACCCTGGCCCGGCAGGATGCCGAGAATCTTTTGGGATCGAAAATTTTTCTAAAGCTGTGGGTGAAGACAAAGGACGACTGGCGCAACAGTGATTTCATGCTGGGAGAGCTGGGTTATAAAAACTAAGTGAAGACCCCCTTGTTTTGGAACGGGATCGAATGGTATACTTAGAAGGGCACCTGCAAAGCGAGCGTCTCCGTCTGTGAGACGCTTGTGTGTTGTTATGAATTGTTTCAGGTGCTTCTCGATGAAGAACCTTACTGGTTTGGCTGCAGAACCTCATTGTGATGCATGAAGCTTTCATTTTTATGAAATCCGAAGATATTCCAATGGATACTGTGAAATCAGGATTACATTGCCTACATCAAATAAATGCTGTAATGGGAGAATATTATGAATAGGGTTGGTTTTGACAATGACAAGTACCTCCATTTGCAATCACAGAAGATTCTCGAGCGGATCGCATTTTTTGGCGGGAAGCTGTATCTGGAGTTTGGCGGAAAGCTTTTCGATGATTATCATGCCTCCAGGGTGTTGCCCGGCTTCAAACCGGACAGTAAAGTGAAAATGCTTCTTGAGTTAAAAGAACAGGCCGAGATTGTGATCACCATCAATGCAGATGATATCGAGAAAAACAAACGCCGCGGAGATCTGGGAATTACATACGACCTGGATGTATTGCGGCTGATCGATGCTTTCCGCGATATTGGATTGTATGTTGGAAGCGTTGTCATCACCCACTACAGATCCCAGACGACAGCCGATTTGTTTCAAAAGCGCTTATTAAGCCTTGGTATTAAAGTGTTCAGACATTATCCCATACAGGATTACCCTTCCAATATTCCGCTGATTGTCAGCGATGACGGGTATGGCAAAAATGATTATATTGAAACCACCCGCTCTCTCGTAATTATTACAGCCCCCGGGCCAGGCAGCGGAAAAATGGCAACCTGTCTGTCACAGCTTTATCATGAGTATAAGCGGGGGGTAAAAGCCGGATATGCCAAATTTGAAACCTTCCCCATCTGGAACCTTCCGCTGAAGCACCCCGTAAACCTCGCCTATGAGGCGGCAACCACGGATCTGAACGATGTTACGATGATAGATCCGTTCCACCTGGAGGCCTATGGGAATACAACCGTCAATTACAGCAGAGACGTTGAAATCTTTCCGGTGCTGAAGGACATATTCATCAAGATCTCGGGGAAATCCCCTTACAAAAGCCCTACCGATATGGGTGTCAATATGGCCGGGTATTGTATTACAGATGATGAGGCAGTGTGCGAAGCTTCCAAGCAGGAAATTATTCGCCGATACTATGGTGCCCGCTGCATGCTCCGCCAGGGCCTGTCCGAACGCGCTGAAGTTTACCGGCTGGAGCTTCTGATGAATCAGTTGGAGATCTCCTCCAGGGATCGTCCTGTGATTGATGCAGCCATAGCTCGTTCAAATTCCACCAATGGCCCGGCGGTTGCCATTCAGCTTCATGATGGACGCATCATCACCGGGAAAACCACAGATCTGCTCGGTGCTTCCGCGGCGCTTATACTAAATGTACTGAAAGAGCTGGGCGGAATTCACCATGATATTCATTTGATTTCTCCCATTGTCATCGAGCCCATACAGGTTTTGAAGACAAAGCATATGGGCAATCACAACCCGCGCCTGCATACCGACGAGATCCTGATTGCCCTGTCCATCTGTGCGGCAACAAACCCCACAGCAGCTTTGGCTATGCAGCAGCTTCCCAAACTGAAGGGCTGTGAAGCCCACTCCACCGTGATCTTGTCCAGGGTCGATGAAAATGTGTTCCAGAAACTGGGGATCAATATAACCTGTGAACCCCAGTACCAGACAAAAAAGCTTTATCATCGGTAGATCCTGGCATCAGAAAGCCACAACTGTGAGGTATCAGGGCCGCTGAAAAAGTAAACTGCACTATTCCCCAGTATCAGCAGCTCTTAGGATCAATTCTCCTGAAACATGTACAGGAACGAATTGGTATACATAAAGTTTTTTAAACTGCGAAAAATAAGGGCAGAAATTACTTGGGGGATAATATGATAAAGAACTTGATGTGGCAAATGTTTAAAAACACCGGGAATATCGAATACTTCATGCAATACAGGGACATCACCGATAAAAAGCCCGATTTTATGACCGAAGCGGGTTCGGAACCTTTAATGGATGGTGAAAAATGGCGTACATCAAAACCAGGGGAGTGGTCGTCCGGGAAGTAGCCGCTGGGGATTATGACAAAATACTGACGGTGCTCTCCGATGAGTTGGGCAAGATATCGGTTTCGTCCAGGGGTGTACGGCGCAGCGGAAACCGTTTCTCTGCAGGAACACAGGTGCTATCCTACTGTGAATGGGTTTTATATCAAGGGAAGAATACATACATCCTCAATTCTTGTGAAATCATTCACCCTTTTTATGAAATCAGGCAGGATATGACGCTCCTGGCATATGCCGCCCATCTGCTGGAGATGGCACAGGATGCTATCCTGGAAAATCAACCGGCCAGGGACCCCCTTGCATTGTTGCTGCACGGGCTGCATGCATTAACGAACAGGAATAAAAACCCGGAGCTAATCATTCGGGTTTTTTCCTTAAAGCTGGTTCAAATCATGGGATTTACTCCTTACCTTGTGGGCTGCTGCAAATGCGGTACGAAAGAAATTGACGAAATCTATTTCAGCTTCGAGCATTGCGGATTTATCTGTGAAAGCTGTAAAAGCAATGCTGGTAATGATATTTTACGCATTGAACCCGGTACTGCCAGGGCATTGATTTACGTCATTTGTGCAGAAATCCGGGAGGTCTTCGGTTTCGAGCTTTCCGAGGAAGCTTTAAGGAATTTCTCCGAAACTGTCGACAAATATTGTGGGGACAGGCTTGAAAAAAAATATTGTAAGAATATGTTCCTGAAGGAACTTTAATAAAACAAAAAGAACGGGTGAATAAGATGCAGCATGTTTTCTCATCGGGGGAGATACTTTATCAGCAGAACACCAGAGATTTGGATGAAGGCAAATTTACAGCAGACTACATTTTCTATGAGGAACCTGTAGAAAATACTGAATACATCAGCCAGGGCACGGTCAACGACAGAAAGGCCCGGGTTCGGTTTCAGCTGGACGTCAGCGGTGAGGAGAAGGTTTTGTTTAAGAAAACCATGAACATTCTGATGCAATCGGATATTTTTCAGGCACACTGGAAGCTTTATGAAATCGAATGGCTGGACGGATAACAATAAGTGACAGGTCTGCGGGAATGTTGCCGGTTTTGTTAAAACAGTAATGTGGAAAATTCCAGGGAGCCTGGGCACTGAGAAAACTCAAAATTTGGGCTTGTTTTCTCAAAGGGGTTATGCTACAATAATAAACGCTGGATTCCAGCCATGTATGTTTTTATTGGAGGTTTTAGGATGGATATCGTTGTAAATATTCTGCATATTATCGTTTGTATCGCCATTATTGCCGTTGTACTGCTGCAGTCCGGGCGTTCAGCCGGAATCAGCGGCGCCATTGCCGGTGGGGCCGAAACTTTTTTTGGGAAGAACAAGGGACGCACAATTGACGCCATGTTAAGCAAATACACCAGCGTTGGTGCTATCGCTTTCCTGCTGACATCCATCATTTTAACTCTGTTACTGAAATAATTGATTGAACAAAGATCAGACCATGCATGCCTGCGGTATGTATGGTCTTTTTGTTTTCTGCTATTTTTCATGTTACTACTCACACCCCTTTTAAACAGCTCATTTGCTACTGCACAGATACATCTTATATCCTGAGAATAGTGTGATCCTGAGCGTAGAGATGTAACCCTGAGCATAGTAATGTCATCCTAAGCAAAGCGATGTCATCCTGAGTGTAGCGAAGGATCTGGTCAGGTGCAGAGATAATTCACTTCATTCAGCATGTTGCCGCTAGCTTACCTTTGAACACTAACTTTTCATGAGACGATCTTCAAGTGAATGCAGTGAAATCATTGCATAAGCTCCTGCAGTATTATATAATGGAACAAATGTTCCGAAGCAGCTCGGTTCGGAAGGCTATTACCATCATAGCAAACCATATTGTTTTCAAACCACCAAAGACTGCTTACGAATCAGCTAACGATTGTGAACGGTCTTAAAGCGAAGGAAGGTTCATTATGCCCGAGTTCAGAATCAAATCAGAGTACCGCCCATCCGGGGATCAGCCGGAAGCCATCAACGCGCTGGTTGACTCGATCAACCGCGGAAACCGCCACCAGACGCTTTTAGGGGTTACCGGATCCGGAAAAACCTTTACGATAGCCAATGTCATTGAAAAAGTGCAAAAACCCACGTTGGTGATTGCGCACAATAAAACCCTGGCAGCACAGCTCTGCTCTGAATTCCGCGAAGTCTTTCCGGATAACTCCGTAGAGTATTTTGTAAGCTACTATGACTATTTTCAGCCGGAGGCCTATATTCCTACCACAGATACCTACATTGAAAAGGATTCGTCCATCAACGACGAAATCGACAATATGCGACATTCAGCCACTGCCGCATTGTTCGAGCGCAGAGATGTCATCATCGTCGCCAGTGTGTCCTGTATATACGGCCTGGGCGACCCGGAAGACTATACCGATTTGATGCTCTCTCTCAGGCCGGGAATGCACAAGGACAGGGATGAAGTGATCCGCAGGCTGGTGGATATTCAATACACAAGAAACCAAATTGACTTCAAACGAGGGACTTTCCGTGTTAAGGGGGATGTTCTGGACATTTACCCGTCGGCTTCCTCCGGAACCATTTTAAGAGTGGAGTTCTTTGGGGATGAAATTGAACGGATTACCGAAGTCGATCCCCTCACCGGTGAAATTATCGGAACAAGAACCTATATTGCCATATTCCCTGCTTCCCATTATGCCACGTCCAGAGCAAAAATGGACAGAGCGGTGCAATCCATTGAGGAAGAGCTGGAACAGCGATTGAAGTACTTCAGGGAGAATGACAAGCTTCTGGAGGCCCAGAGGCTGGAGCAAAGAACCCGGTACGATATTGAAATGATGCGGGAGGTTGGCTTCTGCTCGGGCATTGAAAACTATTCCCGCCATATCAGTGGAAGAACCTCGGGCAGTTCGCCGTACACACTGATGGACTATTTTCCCGATGACTTCATGGTGGTTGTTGATGAATCCCATGTCACGATTCCGCAGGTTGGTGCGATGTACAACGGGGATCGGGCACGCAAGGAGTCGCTGGTAGAGTATGGTTTCCGGCTCCCATCAGCTTATGACAACCGTCCGCTGATGTTTGCGGAGTTCGAACAAAAGGTGAAACAAGCCATTTATGTCAGTGCCACTCCGGGAAAGTATGAACGGGAAAGATCCAAAACTGTGGTGGAGCAGATCATTCGCCCCACCGGACTGATTGACCCCGAGGTGATTGTGAAACCGATCCAGGGACAGATAGACGATTTGATGGAAGAAATCCGCATTCGTGTTGCCCGCAGTGAGCGTGTTCTCGTCACAACGCTGACTAAAAGGATGGCGGAGGATCTGACGCAATACCTTGGTGATGTGGGAATCAAGGTGCGTTATTTGCATTCGGATATTGAGACCATGGAAAGGATGGAAATCATTCGGGATCTGCGCATGGGTGTTTTTGATGTATTGGTTGGAATCAACCTGTTGCGGGAAGGCCTGGATTTACCCGAGGTGTCGCTGGTTGCCATACTGGATGCAGACAAGGAAGGCTTCCTGCGCTCTGAAACATCTCTGATACAAACCATCGGAAGAGCAGCCAGAAACGCCAATGGGAGTGTCATCATGTATGCGGATCACATTACGCGTTCGATGGAGGTGGCGATCAGTGAGACGAATCGCCGCAGGCACCTGCAGGTGGAATACAATAATAAGTGGGGGATTACGCCGAAAACCATTCAAAAATCGGTGCATGGAACCCTGGAAACCCTGAAAGCGGCCGAGGAAGGGCTTGACTTCAGAATAGATGCTTACACTTCGCCCGAAAGCGATGTGCCCGTTGAACAGCAGATCGAAAAGCTGACTGCGGAAATGAAAGCGGCCGCTAAAGAATTACAATTTGAGAAAGCGGCAGCTCTGCGGGATCAGATCATAAAATTGAAGAAATTAACGTCCTGAAGCAGTTGCCATCACAAAGGAAGGGAAACATCTCATGCTGCCTGAAAACGTATCGCCATCATGGAATGGCTTTCTCACAGATGAAATTTTGTCCATGCTTGAATCCATTGGCAGGCAAATCGGTTTCAATTATACACCGACCCGGGAAAAAATCCTTCGGTTTCTCACCTGGGATTTGAACAGTGCAAAGGTGTGCATCATCGGGCAGGATGTCTATTTCCAGCCTGGCGTCGCAACCGGAAGATCCTTTGAGGTGGGCGGGCTCCAATCATGGGATCAGCCTTTCCGCCAGGTTTCGCTGAAAAACATGATCCGTTTAATCCACAAATCTTATCGGGGTATCACCCGTTATGAAGACATTCTGAAATTCTCACAAATTCTATCCGAGATAAAGGATCATTCCTTTCCATTGCTTCCACCGCAGCAGCTTTTCGATTCCCTGGAAGCACAGGGGGTTCTGTTTCTGAACACTTACCTCACCTGTGAGATGAACAAGCCCAATAGCCACAGGCAGATCTGGGAGGTTTTTTCCAGGAGGCTTTTCGCATACATGTCCTCGCAAAGGCCGGATCTAAACTGGTTCTTATGGGGCAATGAGGCCATCTCAAAAGCCGAAATGATCAGCCACGGTATTCTGTCCTGCAGCAGGCATCCGATGTTGTGCTCGGAAAAGTACAGCGACGATTTTTTAAAGTCTTCCTGCTTCCAAAACACCATGGAGCTTGTCAACTGGCTGGGTTGATCCATCGGCTCCCAGGCGAATCAATTCAAACTTTTCTGCCATGAATATGATTCTCACTTTGAAAGTTCAAAAGGGCAACTTTTGGAAATGATTCATATCGCATAATTTAATCACGCTCAGGTTAACTTAAGTACACCCGTACTGATAGTCTCGGAAAACTCAGTGACTATACGGGAAAAGATCAAAAGGCCGCAAACTCTTGTACAAATAAAAGGAGGAGCGTCCTGTTGCAAAATCATCATGACTGGAGCGTGCCAAATGAAATTCAGAAAAGGGAATCCCTTACTTCGGGTAAGCTTTCTTCTCCTCATTTTATGCATGTCCTTATACCTGTCTCTTGTCGCTTTCACACCAAACCAAATGACCGTTCTGGCAGGAGAAGAATACCTTGTAGAGTTTTTTTCTCCCTTTCAGCTGCAGTTGTCGCCCGGAAACGGCGGAATCCGCATTGAGAAGCGCAGCATGGAGCGCTCCTTGTTTATGATGCCCTATACGCTGGAATGCACGAATTATGGGCAGAACAAGATCCAACTCCGACTTTTTGGTGTTGTACCCATTAAGGACATAGAGGTGAACGCAATCCCGGTCAGAGAACTGCTGGTTTGCGGGAATACAGTGGGAATCAAGTTGTACATCAAGGGCATTCTCGTGGTTGGAACCTCCGGGGTTCTGACACCCGACGGCCGGGAAGAGTATCCCGTAAAAGATACAGGGATAGAGCCCGGGGATTTTATTGTGGAGATAAACCGCAGAAAAGTTGAAAGCATCCAGGATTTGACAAGAGCCGTCGAAGAAACGGCACCAAAGGAGGCCGAAATCAGGTTTATTCATGATAACCGATTACTGACCGTGAAAGCAGTACCGGTTGAATGTGTTGAGGACGGAAAGTTCCGCCTGGGATTATGGGTCAGGGACAGTACGGCAGGGGTCGGAACACTGACCTATATCGAGCGGAATACTGGTAGATTCGGTGCTTTAGGCCATGGCATTACCGATATTGATACCGGGATTATGATGCCTGTTGAATCCGGAGAGCTGCTGAAATCCTCTGTATATGCGATTAAGAAAGGAATGCAGGGAATGCCGGGTGAATTACAGGGGGATTTCCTCGACAGCCCCGAGGTCATCGGAGAAATATATTGGAACACCGCTTTTGGTGTATTCGGGCAGATCCGAAAGAACATAGCCGACGAGCTGCCGGGAAAACTATATCCCGTGGGAACAAGGAGTGTCATTCAGGAAGGGCCTGCCATCATTCTTTCCAACATTCATGGCGAAGAAGTTGAGGAGTTTCAGGTAGAAATACAGAAGGTGGCAAAAAAGAACCTTTCAGGCCCGAAAAGCATGATTCTGCAGATCACCGATCCCCGGCTTCTGGATGAGACCGGGGGAATTATCCAGGGGATGTCGGGTAGCCCCATCATTCAGGACGGACGCCTGATCGGTGCCGTTACCCATGTACTTGTGAACGATCCGTCCAAGGGCTATGGCATTTTTATAGAGACGATGCTGGGCATGAATTAATCAAGATGATTCTTCTCTATACAACGGAGGAAACCCTGTGGTATAATTTCAAAAAGAGTTGAAAAAACTGCACGGGGTAACTATATGCCGGAACAAAGACAAAAGAGAATTCGAAATTTTTGTATTATCGCCCATATTGATCATGGAAAATCAACCCTGGCCGACAGGCTTTTAGAGAAAACCGGGGTTCTGACCGAGCGCGAAATGGAGGAGCAGATCCTCGATACGATGGATCTGGAGCGCGAGCGGGGGATTACCATCAAGGCCCAGGCTGCCCGGTTGATCTATAAAGCTTCCGATGGTGAGGAATATACTCTGAACCTGATCGATACACCCGGCCATGTGGACTTCAACTATGAGGTTTCCAGGAGCATAGCTGCCTGCGAAGGTGCTGTTCTGGTGGTGGATGCGTCCCAGGGAATTGAAGCGCAGACCCTTGCCAATGTGTACCTTGCGCTGGAGCATAATCTGGAAATTCTCCCGGTGATCAACAAGATCGACCTTCCCGGTGCAAGGCCTGAAGAGGTGAAGCAGGAGGTCGAGGATATCATTGGCCTGGATTGCAGCCAGGCTCCGTTAATTTCAGCCAAAAACGGCATCAATATCGAAGCGGTTCTGGAAAGCGTTGTTCAGGTCATTCCGCCACCAGCCGGAGATGAAAACGCGGCGCTGCGGGCGTTGATTTTTGATTCCCTTTATGACAACTACAAAGGCGTCATCGCCCATGTCCGCGTCATGGAGGGCAGTATTCGGGTGGGACAGGAAATTCTGATGCTGCACACCAAAAAGAAATTTATCACCACCGATATCGGGTATTTCCGTCCCGGAGGCATGGTTTCCGCTGAAGCGCTTTATCCCGGAGATGTGGGTTTCATCTGTGCCAGCATTAAGAACGTGCGGGACACACAGGTTGGGGATACCGTTACCCTTGCTTCAAACCCGGCGAAAGAACCGCTGCCGGGCTATAAAAAAGCGGTTTCCATGGTGTTTTGCGGTATTTACCCGGCAGATGGTGCCAGATATGCCGATCTGCGGGATGCACTGGAAAAGCTGCAGCTGAACGACGCAGCCCTGCTGTTTGAGGCCGAAACCTCCGCAGCGCTTGGATTTGGCTTCAGATGCGGTTTTTTAGGCCTTCTGCATATGGAGATCATTCAGGAACGTCTTGAAAGAGAATTCAATATGGACCTTGTCACCACAGCCCCCAGTGTTATTTATCGCATTACCAAACTGGACGGTGAAGTGGTTCAGATAGACAATCCCACCAATTTGCCGGATCCGGCCGCTATCGAGATGATGGAAGAGCCTGTGGTCAAAGCATCGATCATGACACCCACCGAATATGTGGGAAGCATCATGGAGCTTTGCCAGGATCGCCGCGGCGAATATATTGGAATGGAATACATTGAAAACACCCGTGCCGTTCTGACTTATGACATGCCGCTGAATGAAATCATCTATGATTTTTTTGATGCGCTGAAATCGCGCTCGAAGGGATATGCATCCTTTGATTATGAACTGAAAGGCTATAAAAAGTCCGATCTGGTGAAACTGGATATCCGGCTGAACGGCGAAATTGTGGATGCATTATCTTTTATCGTTCATGAAAGCAAAGCCTACTCCCGTGGCAGGAGAATGGCCGAGAAGCTGAAGGATACGATCCCCAGGCAAATGTTCGAAATCCCGGTTCAGGCCTGCATCGGGGCAAAGGTCATTGCACGCGAAACCGTCAGGGCTTACCGCAAGGATGTATTGGCCAAATGCTATGGCGGTGACATCACCCGAAAGAAAAAGCTGCTTGAAAAGCAAAAAGAGGGTAAAAAGCGGATGCGTCAGGTAGGAAACGTCGAATTACCCCAGGAAGCCTTTATGAGCGTTTTGAAACTGGATACCTAGGAGCCGGCTCGGAAAGTCTGGTTAAATAAACCAGAGGTATTCCGAACGGTCTCTGAGGAGCCGGCTCGG
>CAYVFB010000001.1:0-17466 GCA_964450305.1 uncultured Ruminiclostridium sp. | reverse complement strand
AGTCTGGTTAAATAAACCAGAGGTATTCCGAACGGTCTCTGAGGAGCCGGCTCGGGAAGTCTGGTTAAATAAACCAGAGGTATTCCGAAAGGATAGATTTTTCATCATGGGGGATGAGCATGGAGCCAGTGGGTGTTTACATTCATATCCCATTCTGCGTGAAAAAATGCAATTACTGCGATTTTCCCTCTTTCCCCGGCTTTGAAGGTATATTTCATGAATATGCCTCTGCGGTGTGCAAAGAGATGGAAAGGTTTGCAGCGGAACACGGGAAAGTTTCCGCAGATTCTGTTTTTATCGGAGGGGGCACGCCATCCCTGCTTTCCGCACAGGATGTAACTGGCATTATCCGTACACTGAGAAGTGTTTTAAAAATAACCGCGGATGCTGAAATCACCCTGGAAGCCAATCCAGGTACGATCAACCATGAAAAAGCCCTGGCCTGGAAAGATACAGGTGTTAGCCGAATCAGCCTGGGTCTGCAGGCGGCACAGGATCACCTGCTTCGATCCATGGGTCGTATTCATACCCGTGAAATGTTTCTGAAAAGCATCGAGCTTATCAGAGGGGTTGGCATTGGGAACATCAATACCGATATCATATTTGGTTTGCCTGATCAAACCATGGATGACTGGCTTGAAACCCTGGAGTTTGTGACCGGGAACAGCCTGAACCATATATCTGCATATAGCCTGCAAATAGAAAAAGGCACCCCATGGTTTGAATTGCAAAAAATTGGGGAACTAACTAATGTGGATGAGGATCTGGAGCGGGAGATGTATCACAGGACCATTCAAAAGCTTGGTGAAAACGGGTATTGCCATTATGAGATTTCCAATTTTGCCAGACCCAATTTTGTGAGCAGGCATAACTTAAAATACTGGACCGGTAAGCCCTATCTCGGGTTTGGAGCTTCGGCCAGTTCTTTCTTCCATGATGAAAGAGTTGCAAATGTTGTGGACCCTTTGGAATATATCCGAAAAATCAGAGAAAATGAATCACCATGGTTTTCCCGGGAAGCAATCGGGAAAAGCGAAAAGCTATCCGAAAGGCTTTTCCTTGGGCTCAGGCTCATTCAGGGAATTTCTCTGACAAGCCTTGAAAATGAATTCGGGCGGGAAGCCATCAACCATTACTCAGACACCATAAGGCAACTGGAAGGCAGGCAACTGTTAGTCAAAGAGGGAGAAATGCTGCGGCTGACAAAAAAAGGGCTGGATTTTGCGAATCAGGTATGGATGGAATTTTTATGATCCGCCGGAACAGTGTGCCGCAGAAAGAAAAGGGGGAGTTCATATGGAACCGATCGATCAAAACAGGCTTCATGAGCACAAAATCGGGCTGAAGGAGATACAGGAGAGCTACATGAAGGATTTTATTCAGGAAGTCCTTGAAACCCTTGACTCCATAGAGCTGGAGCTGGTGAACCTTGAGGTTGATCCACACAATCCGGAGTATTTGAATGCAGTATACTGCGATTTTCACACCATAAAGGGATTAACCGGATTTCTTGAAGAGGGCCTCGCCACGCAGATTACCGAACAGACTGAAAGATTGATTGAAGCATGCCGGAAGTTCGGCATCCAAACCACAAGAACGATTATTAATGTGCTTTTACAGACCATTCTCTTTTTAAGGAAGATCTGCAATAATGAGCAGCTCGTGCGTGATACCAAGTTTCAGGGTGAGGTTGGGCAACATATCCTTAATATTCAACAGCTTCGTGAAGAGATCATGCTTGAGGTGAAACAACCCGTCAAGCCGCCTGAAAACAGAATCGGCGAGATTCTGATGGAGGAGGGG
Organism: uncultured Ruminiclostridium sp.; assembly: GCA_964450305.1. Classification (GTDB taxonomy): domain Bacteria; phylum Bacillota; class Clostridia; order DSM-8532; family DSM-8532; genus JAAYJG01. Next base: position 15,663 of record CAYVFB010000001.1, on the reverse strand, counting down.
GCAATAGGGAAGCAGGATGTGGAGGATGTACTGAAAAAACAAAGCGACATTTACCATAAAATGAAATTCGGCGAAATAGCCATGCGTGAAAAAAAGGTGGATGCCGGCGAACTGATCAAAGCTATACGGGCTCAGAAGATCAGGAACGAAAACGTGGAGCAGCTTGTGCATATTCCCATCAAACGGCTGGACGAGATATTGGATATTGTGGTTGCGCTGACAAGCATCCAAAATGACCTGCATCATGAATCGGTTCTGCGTTTTGGCAGTAACGATTCTATATCCGTTGAGTTGAATCGGGCTGAGAACATGTCCATGGATATACGTAAAATCCTTGGCGAGCTGCGCATGGTTCCGCTGAAAAAATCCTTCCAGAAACTTAGCCGCGCGGTGAAGGCCATGATAGAGGATGCCGGTCTTCATGTGGTGTTTTCCACCATTGGCGAAAACACCGAGTTAAGCAAGGAAGTTGCAGAAGATGTCATCGTCCCACTGGCCGAGATCGTGGAATTCATGCTGACAGGCTTTTCCGAGCAAGAGCAAAATGACAAGTCTAAGCTGGGTAATATCGAAGTAGTGGCTTATAAAAAGGAGAATATGGCCATTATTGAGATAACCAATAATAAAATACCCTTGCTGCCTGAGCGGAACAGGAAGCTCGAACAGGTTCAGGCGAAGATTCGCAAGCTGAATGGCAGGCTTGAGTATGAAGAGCTGGACACCGACGGCTGCAAGGTTAAAATTCTTTTGTCCCTGTAATTGCAAGGTCTGAAATATTAGAAATTGGTTAAAATAGAAACCACCCTCTTGACAAATAATATGGAGGGTGGTATTTTTATTATAGGTTTTAGCACTCGACACGTGAGAGTGCTAACAAAAAATAAAGGCATGGAGGTCAAAGCGGAAACGGTTTTTCGACATGAACCGGAGGTGAATGATGTTCTGGGATGATGAATTAAACGAACGGAAGATGCAAATTTTAAAGACACTGATAGATGATTATGTTCAGACAGCACAACCCGTGGGTTCCAGGACAATCTCAAAAAAGTATGAGCTTGGACTCAGCTCTGCTACGATCCGCAATGAAATGGCCGATCTCGAGGAAATGGGGTATATCACACAGCCACATACCTCCGCCGGCAGGGTTCCCTCCGACAAGGGTTACCGTTTTTACGTCGATCATCTGATGCAGGCCCATACCCTGGCCATGGAAGAGATCGCGCAGATCAGAACCGTGATGGAACTGCGCATGAATGAAATCAATGCCCTCATTCATCGGGCTACCAATATTATCTCCATGTTTACCGGGTACGCCTCCATCGCAATCTCACCAAGCCTCACCCAGGTGATGCTGAAGACGGTACAGATTGTTCCGGTGGATGACAAAAAAGCGCTGGTGGTAGTTGTCAGCAGCGGTGGTATTGTGAAAAACCGTGTTGTACGGCTGGAGACCGAAACCACTTCCGACATTTTGCTCAAGCTGTCCAATTATCTTCATGAGAAGCTGAACGGACAAATGACACAGGGCATCCAGTATCCTGATATTGACGATATTGTACGACAAACGGGAATAAATGCTGAGGCAGCGGCTTCTATTCTCGACGGTGTTGTGCAGTGCCTGAAGGGAATTGATCAATCCGAGCTGATCATGAACGGAACGATGAATCTGCTGAACCATCCCGAGTTCAATGATCTGCTGAAGGTGCGGGAGGTTCTCGAACTGTTCAATGACCAGGAGGTCATTAAGGCGCTGATGAACGCTGCCATGCGAAAGTCCGACCTGAATGTTCAAATCGGGAAGGAAAACCCGTTGGAAACGATGCACGACTGCAGTCTTATCACTGCATCCTACAGCCTTGGAGACACCGAGGCCGGCGCACTGGGAATCATTGGCCCCACGCGAATGTCCTATGCGAAGGTGGTATCGTCCATGCGCTATATCCAAAAGCTAATCAACAGTGAAATTCTCAGAATACTCAGCGATGAGTAAGCTATCATGAAACGGAAGGATGAAACCGAATGAAGAAGACGGGGAAGGAAAAGGAACTGAAACAGGAAGAAGAGCAGGAGCAGGTTCTGGAAGAAGTACAGGAAACGGCACCTGAAAATTCCGAAACCGCCGAATTGGAGAATCAGTTAGAGAAAAAGGATGAAGAGCTCAAAGAGCTGAAGGATCAAATCCAACGCCTGGCTGCCGAGTTTGACAATTACAAGAAAAGAACCGTAAAGGAAAAGGAAAAGCTCTACGCATCGTCGGTAGCAGATGTTGCAGCGGCATTCATACCCGTTGTGGACAATATTGATCTGGCACTGAAGGCATGCGAATCCGGCGAACAGGGTATCCGGGACGGTGTGCAGTTGATCAGGAGGCAGATTGAAGATGTGCTTACCAATTTGAAAGTCAAGCCCATCGAAACCATCGGAGAAGAATTCAATCCCGAGTATCACGAAGCCGTGATGCATGTGGAGGATGATTCTTACGGTGATAACGAGATTATCGAGGAGTTCCGCAAGGGCTATATCTACAGGGACGAAATAGTGATCCGCCACTCGGTGGTGAAGGTAGCCAATTAAATGAAACACCAATAAAAACGAAATTCTTTGACCTTTAAATATTGAATTAGGAGTGATTGATTATGGCAAAAGTAATCGGAATAGATTTGGGAACCACCAATTCCTGCGTTGCCGTCATGGAAGGCGGAGAACCGGTAGTTATTCCCAATCCCGAGGGAAACCGCACAACACCTTCTGTTGTGGCATTCTCCAAAACAGGTGAAAGGCTTGTAGGCCAGGTAGCAAAACGCCAGGCCGTTACGAACCCCGAAAGAACCGTCATGTCCATCAAAAGAGACATGGGCTCAAACAAGAGGGTAGACATTGATGGAAAGCAGTATACTCCGCAGGAAATCTCCGCGATGATCCTGCAAAAGCTGAAGGCTGATGCCGAGGCGTACCTCGGTGAGACAGTTACTCAGGCCGTCATTACCGTCCCGGCATACTTTTCCGACGCACAGCGCCAGGCTACAAAAGACTCGGGAAAAATTGCGGGGCTTGAAGTATTGCGTATTATAAACGAACCGACGGCCGCATCTCTGGCTTACGGTCTGGATAAAGAGAAAGAGCAGAAAATTCTGGTATTCGACCTTGGCGGAGGTACCTTCGACGTGTCCATCCTTGAAATCGCGGAGGGCGTATTCGAGGTTCTTGCCACCAGTGGTAACAATCGTCTGGGCGGAGATGATTTCGACCAGCGGGTCATCGACTGGATGGCCGCTGAATTCAAGCGTGATACCGGCATCGATCTGCGCAATGACAAAATGGCAGCACAAAGGCTGAAGGAAGCCGCTGAAAAGGCCAAGATTGAATTGTCCGGCGTCACAACAACCAACATCAACCTTCCATTTATTACAGCCGACGCTACCGGACCGAAGCATCTTGACATGACGCTGACACGGGCGAAGTTTGATGAGCTGACAGCAGACCTGGTTGAAAAAACCATGGAACCCACCCGTAAGGCCCTGGCCGATGCTGATCTGTCACCATCCGCCATCGATAAAATCCTTCTGGTGGGTGGTTCCACAAGAATTCCAGCCGTTCAGGAAGCTGTGAAAAAGCATATGGGCAAAGAACCGTTCAAGGGGATCAACCCCGACGAATGCGTTGCTGTGGGTGCCGCCATTCAGGCAGGTGTTCTTTCCGGTGAAGTGAAGGATCTTCTGCTGCTCGATGTAACCCCGCTGTCCCTTGGGATTGAAACCCTTGGTGGTGTGTTCACCAAGCTGATTGATCGCAATACCACCATTCCAGCCAAAAAGAGCCAGACATTCTCAACTGCGGCAGACAGCCAAACCAGTGTGGATATCCGCGTATTCCAGGGTGAGAGGGAAATGGCGGCCAACAATAAGCTGATCGGAAACTTCCAGCTCACCGGTATTCCACCAGCGCCAAGGGGCATTCCGCAGATCGAGGTTACCTTCGATATTGATGCCAATGGCATTGTGAATGTATCCGCCAAGGATCTGGGCACCGGAAATGAGCAGAAGGTTACCATCACAGCCTCCAGCAACCTGTCCGATTCTGAAATCGATAAGGCAGTGAAGGAAGCGGAAAAGTTTGCTGCCGAAGACAAAAAGAAAAAGGATATGATCGAAGCCAAGAACCAGGCTGATTCCCTGATCTATCAAACCGAAAAAACCCTGAAGGATCTGGGCGACAAGGTTTCACCCGCCGATAAATCCAACGTCGAGGCTGAACTGAACCATCTGAAGGAAGTCGTGAAGGGGGACGATGCCGAAGCGATCAAGGCCGCATCCGAAAAGCTTTCACAGGCATTCTACGCGATATCGCAAAAGATGTATCAGCAAAATCCCGGCGCTGCGGGCCCCGACGGCTTTGATCCCAATCAGGGTGGGGGCGCGAACCCGGGCATGGATGGCCAGGATGATGTATATGATGCAGATTACAAGGTTGTAGACGACGATAAGTAATAGAACGGATACAAGTGGGTAATTTACTTCACCCCATGCATCGGAAGACACTACAAAAACTGATGAGATAACGAGTCAAAGGGAAACCTTTGACTCGTTGCAGGTTTACTTGTGAGAAGCTTCCCATTAACATGAGTTTACTGTTCACAGGTAAGCAGGCGCGGTCGGACATCGCTACTAACACATCCCTCTATTGCTCTTATGAGCTTGTTAAGGGGGGTGACCAGTAACTGCCTTGAATCCATTGAGAAAATACCAAAGTTGATTGTTGTCGGTAACCCTGAAGTGTGCTATAATCGTTGAGTTGTGAACTAAAACAGTTGTGGGGGTTGGTTGAGTTGCCCGAAAAAAGAGATTATTATGAAGTGCTTGGGGTTGAACGCGACGCCAGTGAGGCCGATTTAAAGAAAGCATACCGCACTCTTGCGAAGAAATACCATCCGGATATGAATCCCGGTAATCAGGAAGCCGAAGCAAATTTCAAGGAAGTCAGTGAAGCCTACGCAGTTTTAAGCGACCCGCAGAAGAAACAGCAGTATGACCGGTTTGGGCATGCAGGCTTGAATGGAACGGGGTTTGAAGGCTTTGGCGGCTTTGGTTTCGGCTTTGAAGATATATTCGACAGTTTTTTTGGCGGATCACCTTTTGGACGAAGCTCCCGGCAGAAAGCAGGCCCCAGACGAGGAGCCGATTTAAAATATGCCATGGAGATCACCTTCAATGAAGCGGCTTTCGGTGTTTCAAAGGAATTCCGTGTTAGCCGTATGCAGCCTTGCCAGACATGCAGTGGTTCCGGTGCGAAACCGGGTACTGCTCCGCAGACATGTAAGCATTGCAACGGCACCGGCCAGGTCAGGCAGGTACAATCCACACCCTTTGGGCAGATGGTCAACGCGAGAGCCTGCGAAGTTTGCCGGGGTGAGGGGACATTGATCACCCATCCCTGTGAGGAGTGCAAAGGCAGTGGAAGGGTTCAGAAAAGCTCCACGCTGAACATTGATATTCCTGCAGGAATCGATGACAGCCAAACGATTTCCCTGCGTGGCGAAGGGGAACCGGGTACAAAGGGAGGCCCTGCAGGGGATTTATATGTCACCATTCGCGTAAAGCCGCACCCAATCTTTACAAGAGAAGGATTCAATATCATCTGCGAAATTCCTGTAACGTTTACTCAGGCTGCTTTGGGGGCCGAAATGGACATTCCCACGCTGGAAGGAACGATCAAATACTCCATCCCTGAAGGGACCCAGACAGGCACCATCTTCCGCTTGCGCAACAAGGGGATCAAACATCTGCGTTCCAATTCAAAGGGAGACCAGTTTGTCAAGGTCAATGTGGAGGTGCCGACAAAGCTCTCCTCCAAACAAAAAGAGCTGCTGCGGCAATTTGCCGAGGTCAGCGGGGATGATGTGTTCGTTCAGCGAAAAAACTTTTTTGACAAAATGAAGGAACTATTTCAATAACTCAACTTACCCACCTCAATTTGCGGGTAGTGTTTTGAGATGCTGATACCGACATGCAAGGGTGTGACATCATACCGCCGTCGGCAGCCTGCAGGCAAATGCCTAAACACTGAGGGAAAGTTGAGTGAATAATGTAAAGGAGAAAACAAGTGCAGTGGCTGGAAGTATCGGTAGAAGTTGAATCGGAAGAACAGGAAATTCTATCCCAGATCCTGATGGATCAAGGCGTTACGGGTTTGGAGATCGTCGATCCACAGGCCTTCAGGCAGGTTCTCGAGGAAAATCGCTATCTGGATTATGCAGATGACGGTTTTCTCGACAGCTACGGAAATAAAACCATTATAAAAGCATACTTTCAAGCCGGACGAGAGGTTGAAACGCTGAAGGCCGAGCTGAAGGATGCTTTTTTATTAATGGAAAACCCTCCTTCGGAAATCGAAATCCTGCTTAGGGATGATTCTGAATGGAAGGACAGCTGGAAGCAGCATTATAAAACCTTTTATATTTCAAACAGGGTCATCATCAAGCCCTCCTGGGAAGATTTCATTGCCGACGAAGGAAAAATCATCATCGAGCTTGATCCGGGAATGGCCTTTGGAACAGGTACCCATGAGACCACCAGAATGTGTGCTGTGTTGCTTGATGAGCTGATCCGGGGAAATGAACGGATCCTTGATTTGGGCTGTGGTACCGGAATATTGGGCATTATTGCCGCGAAACTGGGCGTATCCCAGGTCACCTGTGTCGATATCGACGATGCCGCCTGTAAAACGGCGCGGGAAAACATCAACAATAACCATGTTGAAAAAAGCGTGATGGTTTTTCAGGGAGAATTGAAGAACCTTCCGCGCGAACAATATGACATTGTGATCATCAATATCATCGCAGACGTGATACTGGCGCTGCTTCCAGACTTGAAGCATTACATCGGCCTGCACTCTGTCATTCTGCTTTCCGGGATCATTCGCGAAAGAAAGCAGGAGGTTGTGAGTGCAGCTGTACAGCAAGGGTACCGCGTTACCCGGGAAATCGATGAGGGTGAGTGGGTGGCATTGCAGTTATGCATAGATTCCTGATCAAACCAGAAGATGTGAATAAAGACAGCCTGATCCTCACAGGGGATGACGCGAAGCATATGCTTCAGGTGCTGCGCTTTAAACCCGGAGATGTTTTTCTTGCCTTCGACACAACAGGCTTCGAGTATGAAGCCGAAGTGGTATCCATCGAAAAAAGCAGCGTCGCCGGGAAAATCATCAAGGCCTGGCAGCCGGGAACCGAACCTGAGAAAGATGTTTTCCTTTTCCAGGGGATTCCCAAAGCCGACAAGATGGACTGGATTATTCAAAAGTCTGTTGAGTTGGGCGTGCGGGAAATCATTCCGATGGTAACGCAATATTCGGTGATCCGGCTTCATGACCGGGGGCTTGACGGAAAGCTGGAGCGGTGGAACAGAATTGCACGGGAAGCATGCAAGCAATCGGGTCGGGTTCGGGTACCGGAGGTAAAAGCTCCGATGTCCTATCTGGATGCGATGAAATTATGGTTCGAAAGGGTAAATAATGAAACCGATGCGCTTACTGTTTACTGCTATGAGAATGAGGGAAAAAAATGTTTGAAAGATTTATTGATATGTTATAATATAGATGATATCAGAACGTCAGGTATTTTTATCGGTCCCGAGGGTGGTTTTTCCGAAGAAGAAGTACAGTTTGCCCAACAGCAGGGGTTTAACCCTGTAAGCCTGGGAAAGAGAATTTTAAGAACGGAAACTGCAGCAATTGCTGTTTTATCTGTGATTATGTATGAAACAGGAGAATGGAAAACATGAAGGAAATTACTTTTGTAATTGTTGATGATGCAGTTTTTATGAGAACCATTATCCGAAAAATGATAGAACAGGTTGAAGAATACAAGGTTCTGGGGGAGGCATCCAATGGCCAGGACGCTATAGAGGCTGCAGAAAAGTTCCAGCCGGATATCATGACTCTTGACATCACTATGCCTGAGCTGGACGGGATTCAAGCCGTTCCCGAAATTATGAGGGTCAGTCCGAAAACCCGCATCATCATGGTTTCGGCTATGGGGCAGCAATCCATGGTAATTGAAGCCATCAAAATGGGAGCCAAGGACTTTGTGATCAAACCCTTCGAAAAGTCCAGGGTTTACCAGGCTGTTAAAAACGTACTGGCCATGTAGGAACCGGAAAGCCTTCGATCAAAGATGCCGTTTAACAAAGAAAGCAATGAAGGTTTAACAAACTCGTTATGATAATAAAGGTGCTTTACCGAACTGTCTCATGGGATAGCTTTGGTGCGAAAAGCAAATTTGGAAAGCAGTACATCTGATTTTTCAGATGTGCCTTTTTTCATAAAAATGAATTCAGCATGTTCCTGAATGTTATGAGGAGCTGGAGGTCACAAAAATGATTAGAAGCATGACCGGATATGGTCATTATGAATATCAGAACGAAGAAATCCGAATGAACATCGAAATCAAGACCGTTAATCACAGGTATTGTGATGTTTATATCCGTCTGCCCAGGCAGCTGAGCTGTTTTGAAGACAAAATCCGCTCATTGATCACCTCCCGGGTTTCAAGAGGGAAAATTGATGTGTTCATCAACTGGGAAAACATCGGTGAAGGGAAAAAGGAAGTCATTCTGGATGAAGGGCTTGCCCGGGCTTATTACCAGGCCATGAGCAAAATTGCGCAAAACCTCGGGTTAAGGGAGGATATTTCGTCCTCGTCACTGGCCAGGTTTCCGGAGATACTGCGCGTCGAAAAAAAGGAAGAGGACAGCGAAGAAATTTGGAAGGTTTTAGAGCAAGCCGTGAATGAAGCGGTGAACAACCTGCTGTCCATGCGTGAAGCAGAGGGTGAAAAGCTAAAAAAAAGCTTGTTGGACATCTGCGGGTTTATAGAGGGATACCGTCAGAAAATTCTCGAGCGCGCACCCCATGTGGTTACCGAATATCGGGAAAAGCTTTCGGCAAGGATCCGCGAACTACTGGAGAACAACAATATTGATGAAATGCGTATTGCCATGGAAGTGGCCATGTTTGCCGACAAGGCCAGCATCAATGAAGAGCTGGTTCGTCTGAAAAGCCACCTTGAGCAATTCGGACAAATCATCAACCTGGACGGTCCCATCGGTAAAAAGCTGGATTTCCTGCTCCAGGAAATGAACCGGGAAGTCAACACCATCGGCTCCAAGGCAAACGATCTGGAGATCACCCGTAATGTTGTCGAGCTGAAAAGTGAAATAGAAAAAATCAGAGAGCAGATACAAAATATAGAATAGCGGGGAACAGGTAAGGGGTTACATCAAAACCTGCAATCCATCTCCACAATCCCACCAGAACCTTAACCTGTTCAGCCTTAACGGAGGTTTACCAAATGAAGCTTATCAATGTTGGATTTGGGAACATTGTATCCGCAAACAGGATTATTGCGATTGTGAGCCCGGAATCGGCGCCCATCAAGCGCATCATTCAGGAAGCGCGGGATCGCGGCATGCTCATTGACGCTACCTATGGCAGAAGAACCCGTGCGGTGATTGTGACCGACAGCGATCATATCGTTCTTTCAGCTGTACAGCCGGAAACCGTAGCCCACAGGTTAAGCGACAAGAGCGCCGATACGGTGGTCGGTGACGATCTTGATCAGGAGGATGCGGAATGAATCCGGGTCTTTTGATTGTTGTTTCAGGCCCTGCCGGTGTTGGGAAGGGAACCGTGGTGTCCCTTGTGCGGGAGCGTGAAAAAGACGTGATTTTTTCTGTTTCGGCGACCTCCAGAAGCCCACGGCCCGGCGAGATCGATGGAAGGAATTATTTCTTTGTCACAAGAGAACGGTTTGAAGAGATGATCCAGGGAAATGAGCTGCTGGAATGGGTTGACTACTGTGGTAATTATTATGGAACCCCAAAAGCTTATGTGGAAAGCGAGCTTGAAAAGGGAAGGATTGTCCTTCTCGAGATCGATGTGGAAGGCGCAAACAATATTAAAAAGCAGTATCCTCAATGCATCCTGGTTTTTATTATGCCACCGTCATTGGAAGAGTTACGCAGACGGATTACCAAAAGAGGTACCGAGACGCCCGAGGTTATCGAGAACAGGCTGAAACGGGCTGAGAACGAGATGCGGTATTCCGAATCATACGATCATATCATCATGAATGATACCGTCGAAGAAGCCGCAGACCGGTTCCTGAAGATTATCCGCAAGGAGAGAAGAAAGAACGCGAAACAGTCAAAAAAGCAGTGAAAACTTCTATTGGAAACAGTATACTGATATATAATCAAATACGGGGAGTGATAAAGAATGATGATAAAACCATCAGTCGCAGATTTACTAAAAAAGGTCGAAAACCGCTACACGCTGGTAAATGCGACGGCCAAACGAGCCCGCATGCTCACAGCGGGAGCACAGCCTCTTTCAGTGTCAAAGTCTGATAAGGATGTCTCCATGGCCATTCAGGAGATCCATGAAGGGAAAGTGCGGTACCATAAAATCAAACGTGAAGCAACCAACCCCTGAACCACGCAGAGAGGTTGAACCGGGAGGAAATGAAAATGGCTTTTGAGAAGACAATGGACAAAATTGTTGCCCTGGCAAAAAACAGGGGTTTTATTTTCCAGGGCTCCGAGATTTATGACGGGCTCGCGAACACCTGGGATTACGGTCCTTTGGGTGTGGAATTCAAAAACAATGTTAAAAGACTCTGGTGGAAGAGGTTTGTCCAGGAGAACCCCTATAATGTGGGGCTGGACTGTGCCATCCTGATGAACCCGATGGTATGGGTGGCATCCGGGCATGTGGGCGGCTTTTCAGACCCGCTGATCGATTGCCGCCAATGTAAAACAAGGCACCGGGCGGATAATCTCATCGAAGGCTGGAACAAAGAGCATGGCGTCAATATGATCGTCGATGGTATGAGCAATGATGCCATGACCCAATACATGCAGGAGAACAAAATTGGTTGCCCAGGCTGCGGAAGCACCGATTTTACGGCCATTCGCAAGTTTAATCTAATGTTTAAAACCTTTCAGGGGGTTACCGAAGATTCCAAAAATGAGATTTACTTAAGGCCTGAAACCGCACAGGGTATCTTTGTGAATTTTAAGAATGTCCAGCGTTCCACCCGGAAAAAGATTCCTTTCGGAATTGGGCAAATCGGAAAATCCTTCCGCAATGAGATCACACCGGGCAATTTTACCTTCAGAACCCGTGAATTCGAGCAAATGGAGCTGGAATTTTTCTGTGAGCCAGGCAAGGATATGGAATGGTTCCTGTATTGGAAGGACTTCTGTAAAAAGTTCCTGCTGGATCTGAATATAAAGGTAGAAAACCTGAAGCTGCGGGATCACTCCAAGGCTGAGCTGAGCCATTACAGCAATGCGACCACCGACATCGAGTATTTGTTCCCGTTTGGTTGGGGAGAGCTGTGGGGCATCGCCGACAGAACCGATTTCGATCTCAAGCAGCATATGCAGCATTCGAAGGAAGATATGTCTTACTTTGATCCGATAACCAATGAAAAGTATATTCCTTATGTCATTGAGCCATCTTTAGGTGCCGATAGGGTTGCTCTTGCACTGCTGTGTGAAGCCTATGACGAGGAAGAGGTTGGGGAAGGCGATGTGCGCACCGTACTGCGCTTCCATCCTGCACTGGCTCCGGTTAAAATCGCCGTGCTGCCCCTGTCCAGGAAGCTTGGCGATGAGGCATTCAAGGTTTATGAAAACCTGCTGAAGCACTATAACTGTGAATTTGACGAGACAGCAAGCATTGGAAAGCGATACAGGCGCCAGGATGAGATTGGAACACCCTATTGTATCACCTTCGACTTCGACTCACTCGAAGATCAAATGGTGACCATCCGTGAAAGGGATTCCATGCAACAGGTTCGCATTCCCATAGCCGAACTGGAAGCTTATTTTAAAGGCAGGTTTAATTTTTAACACATTTTCATCACAATAGCATCGATCTGGAAAAGGCGGGGGATTCCCCGCCTTGTTTCAGAATGGAAAAATAGGCATTACCTGCTTTAAAACACCGGAAGCAATGCATTTCTGAACAGCCCCCTGATGATACTGATATTTCACACACCAAAGGTTTACAGGTTTATCGTGATATGCTATGATTGTTACGGTAACAGGTACATATTGGCTAAACTGCGGGTTTGCAGCACGGTATTCTGTATACATCAGCCCGTGGAATGCAAAAGAATCTTTTCGGCAATACTTAGAACATTAGTCACAGTTCTGTCATTTGGAATACCTCTGGCAAGTTACCGGGAAAAACTAAAATCGTAAAGAATCCATGAGATATCATGGTTGTTCATAGGAGGAGAGAAAATATGGCAAAATATGTTTATTCTTTTAAGGAAGGCAATGCGTCGATGAGAAACCTTCTCGGCGGAAAAGGTGCCAACCTTGCGGAAATGACCGGGCTCGGCCTGCCGGTACCAAGGGGCTTTACGGTGACCACCGAAGCCTGCACCCGTTATTATCAGGACGGTAAGGTCATTGCGAAGGAAATTGAAGATGAGATTTATGCAAGCCTTGCAAAAACGGAAGAGGTTGTGGGTAAAAAATTCGGAGATCCCCAAAACCCATTCCTGGTCTCAGTGCGTTCCGGTGCAAGAGCTTCCATGCCTGGTATGATGGATACAATCCTGAACCTCGGCCTGAATGACATTGTTGTGGAAGGTCTGGCAAAACTGACCAACAACCCGCGTTTTGCATATGACAGCTACCGTCGTTTCATTACCATGTTTTCCGACGTGGTGATGGAAATCAAAAAGTCCAGTTTTGATGCGATCATGGATGCCATGAAGGAGCAAAAAGGGGTTACCAACGATACACAGCTTGATGCCGATGATCTGAAGCTTCTGGCAAGACAATTCAAGGAATTATACCTGAAGGAAAAGGGAGAAGCTTTCCCGCAGGATCCAAGGGTTCAGCTGATGGAAGCCATTAAGGCTGTTTTCAGGTCCTGGGACAATCCAAGGGCAATATACTACAGGAGAATGAATGATATTCCGTCCGATTGGGGTACGGCTGTCAATGTTCAGGAAATGGTTTACGGAAATATGGGTGAAGACTCCGGAACAGGTGTTGCCTTTACCAGAGACCCCGCAACCGGTGAAAAGAAACTCTACGGTGAGTTCCTGATGAACGCACAGGGGGAAGACGTTGTTGCAGGTATCCGCACACCGCAATCCATCGATCAGTTGAAAGAAACAAATTCCGAGGCTTATCAGCAGTTTGTCGATATTGCCAACAAGCTTGAAAGCCATTACCGCGATATGCAGGATATGGAGTTTACCATCGAGCGCGGGAAGCTGTTCATGCTTCAGACCAGAAATGGAAAAAGGACTGCAGCCGCAGCGTTAAGAATTGCTATCGCTCTGGTGAATGAAGGAATGATTTCCAAGGAAGAAGCCCTGATGAAGGTGGAGCCCAAACAGCTTGATGCGCTATTGCATCCGCAATTTCAACCAAAGGCCCTGAAGGCTGCCACTGTTGTTGCCAAGGGTCTGCCCGCATCCCCCGGCGCTGCAACCGGTCAAGTTTATTTTACTGCTGAGGATGCAGAAGCAGCCGTCCAGAGCGGGATCGCAAATGTGGTTCTTGTTCGCCTTGAAACCTCTCCTGAGGATATCGGAGGCATGCATGTATCCCAGGGTATCCTGACCGCCCGCGGCGGAATGACTTCCCATGCTGCCGTTGTTGCCCGTGGTATGGGTACCTGCTGTGTCGCCGGCTGTGGCGAGATTAGAATCTTTGAAGAAGAGAAGTGCTTCTATGATAAAAACGGAAGAAAATATAACGAAGGGGATTGGATTTCACTGGATGGTTCCACCGGAAATGTATACGGGGAGCAGTTGCCTACCGAACCCCCGAAGATGACAGGTGATTTTGCCACCCTGATGCAATGGGCTGACGAAACCCGCAAATTGAAGATCAGAGCCAATGCCGACACACCGGCGGATGCTGCCCAGGCGTTAAAGTTCGGCGCCGAAGGTATCGGCCTGTGCCGCACCGAGCACATGTTCTTCGACAGCGACAGAATTGGCCCGATGCGCGAAATGATTGTTGCCCGCACCGAAGAGCAGAGAAGAAAAGCTCTGGATAAGCTGCTTCCCATGCAACGTGCAGATTTTGAAGGATTGTTCAGAGAAATGAAGGGATACCCGGTTACAATCCGTTTCTTGGATCCTCCGCTGCATGAATTCCTTCCCCAGGATGCAGAAGATATCGAACTGCTGGCAAAGGATTTAGGAATCACCGTAGCAGATTTAAAGGGTGTTGTTGCTGAACTGCATGAATTCAACCCGATGATGGGACACAGAGGCTGCCGTCTGGCGGTATCCTATCCGGAAATCGCTGAGATGCAGACCAGGGCAGTTATCGAAGCAGCAATCAATGTAAATAAGGCCGGTATGAGCGTTATCCCCGAGATCATGATCCCACTGGTGGGTGAAGTGAAGGAACTGAAATATGTGAAAAACATCGTTGTTGAAACAGCTGATAAAGTCATTAAAGAAGCGGGTGTTAACCTTCAATACATGGTCGGCACCATGATCGAAATTCCCAGAGCTGCTATTACTGCCGACGCCATTGCAACCGAAGCCGAATTCTTCTCCTTCGGAACCAATGACCTTACCCAGATGGCCTTTGGCTTCAGCCGTGATGATGCTGCCAAATTCCTGGAAGAATACTACAACAAAAAGATTTATGAATCCGATCCGTTTGCCAGGTTGGATCAGACGGGTGTTGGGCAGCTGGTTAAAATTGCTGTTGAAAAAGGAAAATCAACCAGACCCAATATCAAGCTCGGAATCTGCGGTGAACATGGCGGAGATCCTTCTTCCATCGAATTCTGCCATAACGTCGGGCTGAACTATGTATCCTGCTCGCCGTTCCGTGTGCCGATAGCAAGGCTGGCTGCGGCCCAGGCGGCATTGAAGAAGTAATATTACTCGGGATGGATGGTTCATTTTAATTCAGTCAGTGAAAACGAAGCATGTAAAATCAGCGGCAGGGGTAGTCCTGCCGCTGCTATCCACTTAAAATAAAGAGTTCTTTCTTACCAAAGACTACCACAGGGTACTGTCCAAATCCGAATAAACAAGCTTCTTGACAGACGTTCAAAAGTATGTTAAACTTAATCCTGCTTTGCATGTAAGGCTTTTTTTTATGTATGGAAATTTTTATGCAGTTACCGTTGCCGTCATGCAGGCGGCGTCTGCAATCAACAGCTGTTTTTACGAACAGGCAATAAGGGGTGTGGCACATGAGAGTTAAGATTACCATGGCTTGTACCGAATGCAAGCAAAGAAATTATGATGGTATCAAAAACAAGAAGAACGATCCGGACAGACTGGAAATGAACAAGTACTGCAGGTTCTGCCGGAAGCACACAGCACACAAGGAAACAAAGTAAGCACATCGGTGATTTGTATACCGTTTATCTCCCTTAAAGGGAGTATTGTGCATACCAGGAAACGAATCAGCGCGGGTTTATCCGCGTAGAGTTGGGAGATGTTTTCAATGGCTGAACAAGAAAAGCAACAATTGGAAAAGCAACAAAAGGAAAAACAGCAGAAGGAAAAATCACAGAAGGAAAAGAAGCCCAGTATCTTTCAGAAGCTCGCAAGGTTTGTCAAAGACATCTATTCTGAGTTGAAGAAAGTACTTTGGCCGT